>CAJOIN010000327.1 GCA_905234515.1 uncultured Selenomonas sp. | reverse complement strand
ATTGCTGAAAGGGGCATTTCTGATGGAATTCAAAGAACTGGACGATTTTCTGGGCACGCACTTTATCTATACCTACGACAACGGCTGGGAGTATGAGTGGTATGCCAAGAATGACCACACGGTGGATTACCGCATCCACGGCGGCATGGTAGCTGGCCGCTGGGTGAAAGACCAGGAGGCCAACATCGTGAAGCTCACCGATGGGGTGTACAAGGTTACCTGGACGGAGCCCACTGGCACGGATGTGGCTTTGGATTTCATGCCCAACGAGCATATCATGCACGGCGTGATCTTCTTCCCCAAGTGGGTGCAGGATCATCCTGAGATTACGGTCTGCTTCCAGAATGAACATATTGAACTCATGAAGGAATCAAGGGAGAAGTACGAGAATTATCCCAAGTATCTGGTGCCGGAGTTCGCCAAGATCACCTACATGGGCAAGGCCGGGCAGAACAACGAGGAGGTCATTGCCGAGGCTCCCTACAAGGGCATGACGGACGATATCCGAGCAGGAAAGTATTTTGACGCCGACTACAAGCGTATTAAGAAGTAAGGACAAGGTAGAGTGCAGGAGGTAATCCCATGAAAGCAGGCAGAGTGAAGAAACTGGCCCTGGCGGCCATGCTGTCTCTGGCGGTAGCAGCACCTTTTGGGGCAGGCTGCGAGGCGGGAGCTAAGGCGGATAATCTGGTGCAGATGCCGCCCACTTATCGGGATGTGCTGGTGGCAGAGGTGAAAAATGCTGACGGCGCAGACCGAAAGCTCCGCATGAATGTCTTCGTGCCGCCCAAGGCCAAGGGCAAAGTGCCGGTCCTGGTCTATGTTCACGGGGGCGGCTGGGCCAGGGGCTCATATGAAGGTGATGATGCCAAGAACGTGCCCCAGGCTCAGGCAAGCGGGCAGGCAGGGCTGATGGCCAGTGACAATGCCTCCACTTACAAGGTCTTCAAGGATGTGCTGAACCATGGCATTGCCTTTGTGTCCGTAGATTACCGGCTGAACAGCGAAGCGGCTTTTCCCGCCCAGATCTATGATGTGAAAGCGGCAGTGCGTTTTGTCCGCGCCCATGCAGATGAGTATGGCCTGGACGCAGAACGCATGGCCATAGCGGGAAGCTCCGCCGGTGCTCATCTGGCAGCCGAGCTGGCCCTGACCAGCGGCAACCAGGCGTTGGAGGGGGACGAGGGCGGCAACCTTGCCTTCAGCAGCAGCGTGAAGGCCTGCGTGGACTACTATGGCCCCACCAATCTGCTGACCATGGCCCCGGAAATGAGCCCTGCCCTGCAGGACCCTGCTGAGGCGGCAGAAACCCATGATTCCGTCCGGGCTATGGAGTCTGTGCTCCTGGGCTTTACGGGAGAAGGGGAGGGGGTAGGCACCCTGCGCAAGGTAGATGAGGCGGGGGACAAGTCCTCACCCTACTGGCAGATGGTAGAGCTGGCCAAACTGGGCAGCCCCGTCTATCAGGTGACGAAAGCTGCGCCGCCCTTCTTTATCGCCCATGGCGGACATGATTCGCTAGTACCCATCCAGCAGAGCCTCAGCCTGCAGAAAGCCTTGACCGATGCCGGGGTGGAGAATTTCTTTGTCTGCAACTCCAAAGCTCCTCATGGCTATCAGGGGGAAGATACCAACAAAGCCATGATGCGCTGGCTGTGCCGCCAGCTGGGCGTGGAGTATTGAGCTTCCTGCTATCCTTATGGATGCCCTGAAGAAGCATTACCCCGAGTATCTGGAAGATGAGGGCATTAAGTGGGATTTCACCAAGTTCCTCATCGACCACGAAGGCAATGTAGTGGAGCGCTACGAACCGATTACCAGCCCGTCCGCCATGTTGGCGGCGATTGAAAAATTATTGTAAGAAGAACAGCCAGCCTTGCTTGCTATAGCATGGCTGGCTGTTTTCTAGTGCGCCCGGCATGGGCGTACTCTAATGGGTGAAAGTCCCTAGACCGCCCGGTAGCGGGAAGGTCATAGCCGAACACCAAGGGTGTCCACCGCGAGGTGGAATCTGAAGGAAGGTGCAGGCAAATCTCTGGTCTGACGAACAGAAACCGCATCAGGCTAAACCATGGGGATAAGACCGCTAGACAGGTCAAAGTCCAGTAGCTACACGGAACCATGGTTAGTAAATGTGGCAGACACATGGAGAGAAAGAGTGCGTTCTTACCCGGGGAGGTCTCACGGACATGGCCAGAGCCATATAACATCGGCGGTCATGGTTGAAATAAGATTTGCCGTGAGAAGTCAGCCGAGGCCATAGTACCAAGTGGGCTATAGACCATTTGGGAAGGGCCGAACCTTAGGAGATGTCAGCAAATGAATGCAACCAAGC
>CAJOIN010000326.1 GCA_905234515.1 uncultured Selenomonas sp. | reverse complement strand
CATAGGTATTGAGGACTTCAAGAAACTGAGAGAAAAATATTACTTTGTCGATAAGACAAGGTTTATACGGGAACTGTTGGATAGTCATGGGGATGTCACACTCATTACCCGTCCTCGCCGCTTTGGCAAGACGCTGACCCTCTCCATGCTCCAGTACTTCTTCACACTGGAACAGGCCGAGGAAAACAGGAAACTTTTTGAAGGTCTGGATATAGAACGGGCCGGAGAGGAATATATGCGTGAGCAAGGCTCTCGCCCTGTAGTTTTCCTGACATTGAAGGATGTGCGGGAATGGGACTTTGACAGCATGATTTCCTCGTTGAAAGAGAATCTGCGCTGGCTTTACGGGAATTTCCGTTATGTGATTGAAGGGAATAGGCTTTCCAAAGATGATAAGGCGTTTTTTCAGTCTATTCTGGACAAGTCGGCAGATGTCCCTAGTATGCAGGCTGCCTTGAAGAATTTGTTGCACGTTTTGGAGCTGTATCATGGCCGCAAGCCCATCTTGCTCATGGACGAGTACGATGCGCCCATACAGGCTGCCTGGGCGCATGGCTACTATGAGAAGTGCATCGGGTTTATGCGAAATTTCCTAAGTGCGGCTCTCAAGACCAATCCCTCCCTGGACTTCGCTGTACTTACAGGTATCACACGTATTTCCAAGGAGAGTATCTTCAGTGGACTGAATAATCTCAAGGTCTGCTCTGTTCTTGCGAAGCAGTACAGTGACATCTTTGGCTTTACCCAGACGGAAGCAAAGCGTCTCATGGAGGACTGCGGTGTCGGGGACAAGCTCACTGAGTTGAAGCAATGGTATGATGGCTATTTGTTCGGGGACACAGAAATTTACAATCCTTGGTCGGTCATACAGTTTGTGGGCAATGACTGCACATTTGCAGCTTATTGGTTCAACACATCGGGGAACAGCATCCTGCGGGAACTGCTGCGGGATACGGACAGCAGCCAGGAGACGGAGCTGATTGGCCTGATGCGCGGCGAACCCATAGAAGCGGAAATCAACGAGAACATAGTTTACCCGGAAATCTATAGAAATCGTGATGCTCTCTACACCATGCTGCTGACCACCGGCTATTTGAAACCTTTTCATTTGGAGCCGCTTCACGCTGACAGCGTATCTGCCAGCATACCCTGCCAACTGGTGCTTCCCAATCGGGAAATCCGCATGGCATACCATGATGAGATTTTGAACTACCTCACGCGCGACACAGGCAAAACCATCCTGCGGCAAATGCTCCGTGCTATGCTGGAAGGTGATGCTGTGGGATTCCAGCAACGTCTTCAGAAAATTTTGCTGAACAATATCAGCTTCCACGATGCAAGAGAAAGCTTTTACCACGGTATGATGCTTGGATTTTCCGTACTGCTGGAGGGAAAATTCCATGTGAAATCCAACGGCGAAAGCGGTCACGGCAGGTTCGACCTTGCCTTCTTCCCCCGAAAGGAGGGTGTCCCCGGCATAATACTGGAGTTCAAGACGGTAAAGGACGAGGATCTGCTGGAGAGTGCGGCCAAGGAGGCGCTGGCGCAAATTGAGGCAAAGCAATATGGGGCAGAGTTGCAGCAGCAAGGAGTAAAGGAAGTCTGGAAGTATGGCATCGCCTTCTGCAAAAAGCTGGTATGGATGGAACGGGAAGCGTAGCAGGTTCGGGGGATGTAATTACAAGCCTCGCGGGAGTAGTTTTCCTGCGGGGCTTTTTTGAGCAGTTGGTCACTGACTGCTTTTCTTTTTATATATCGGCAGGAAATAAAACTTAAATGTCGAATACCCTACCTTGTGGAAGTTGACCTTTCAGCAGATTGCCCTTCACATTTCAATGATTTTTCGGAAAGAGTGATTGCATGAAACTCCAAACCAAAGCCATTATCCTTCTGGATATCTGCATCATTGTGGCCTGCGTCTGCCTGGGCATCCTGGGCTACCGCAGCGCCAATCAGGGGCTGGATGAAGCTTTGCAGATGAAGGCTGATTCCAATGTGGATTCCTTTATGGAAATGATGGATCTGAAGTTTCCAGGGCAGTGGCGGGTCGAAGGGAGTGCCCTGTATAAA
>CAJOIN010000325.1 GCA_905234515.1 uncultured Selenomonas sp. | reverse complement strand
GTTTATAAATATGAACAAAATTATGCAATGGGATTTTCAATTGGCGAAGGTTCAACAAGTGCATATATTCCGCTAAAAACAGCTCAGAATTTTTATCATGAAGATGCGACATACCAATATTTTCAAGTTATAACAAAAGTTGGTGTAGATGCAGATGAGCTGGCTTCTAAAATAGAGAATTTCTTGGAACCTTATTATAGAAATAAGCCATGTTTAATAGTCCTGTCAGCTCATCGGTCTCGGCTTGCTCCTTATAGGCATCCCTGGCAGCATTGGCATCCTGCAGGGCAGAGAAGGCTTCTTCCAGTGTCTGGTTCTTCTGTGCCAGCAGTTCGCGCTGGCGCCGTTCGTCACGGTTGCGCAGGACAGAGAAGATGATGATGGCGGCCAGCAGCAGTATAAGCCCTGCCACCAGACCAATCTGAATCGGGTAGTGGTAGAGAAGATAGGAAAAGGAGAGGTGGGGGGCCGTAGTGAGTCCGTTGCGGATAACGGATTTGCTGACCTCATCCGCATCCAGGCGCAGGATGGCCTTGTTGAGCACGGCCTGCAGTATGCGGGGCTGCCTGGCGGAGCAGATGATGGTCACAGGCACATTGAGGCTGGCTCCCGGCGTGATGGAGAGATCGGGATAGAGGAGCAGCACCCGGGAGGATTGCAGGTTCAGGATGTCGATGATGGCAAAGTCCGCCTCTCCCTTGTTTACGGCTTCAAAGCAGGAGGAAATAGTGAGTTTGGTCTTGATGTGCCAGTTGGGCAATTCATTGGCGATATAGGTATAGGCCCCCGGTGAGGTGCTGCCTACCATGACGGCAGTGTGGGGCATATTGTCTGCAATGGAAAGGTCGCGGTCGCGGCGGCTGATGAAAACGCAGTTCTGCTTGTAGATCGTATTGGAAAAAAACAGTTTCGAGCCATTCTGCAGGTGAGCACTGTAGGAGTCGATCATCAGGTCGGCCTGGCCTTCCTGCAGCAGACGGACTGCCTCATCGTAGGAAGGAACCTGCTGAAAGGTGAAGGAAATTCCTGAGTGCTTGCCCAGCAGGCGAAAGAGATCCGGGTAGATGCCGCCGATTTCATCCGTGGCGGACTGGTAGGTTATATAAGGCGGATGGTAGTTAAAGAACACAACCCGCAGGGGGGAGCAGGACTGCATATAGGCTGCTTCCTCCGGGGTGAAGTGGGTGAGGAAGGGGCGCAGGCTGGTCATGGCGTCGTGCTGGAACAGGGGCATGTATTCCGGGTTTTCCCTTTGCAGGGTTTCGGCTGCTAAATCCAGCTCTGCGATAAGCTGGCTGTTGTCCTGGCGGCCGATGATGTAGCCGGGAATGCTGTCTATGGCCAGCAGGAAGTTTTCCTGGGGGGCGGCGCAGGTGGCAGCATCCACTGCCAGATCCACCTCTCCCGTGGTCAGTGCTTCCAGCATAGCCCTCTGGTCAGCGTATGTATGGACCTGGAAGGTGGTGAGGTTATTGCGCTGGCAGAAGGCAGCGAAGCTCTCCTGGCAATCCTTGTCCTCATACAGGCCGACAGAGGCCCCGTCCATGGTGGTGAAATCCGTATCCGAGAAATGCTTCTCGCCCTTGCGGGTGTAGAGGGCAAGCAGACTGCGGTAGGCGGGGCTTTTGCAAAAGACGTAGCCTTCCGCTTGGTGCTGGGGGGTCATGGCCACCGGCAGGAGCAGCTCGACCCGTCCCGAGGAAAGCTCACGGAAGCCTTCCTGCACGGAAAGGGGAACCATATTGTAAGTCCAGTTCAGATGCTTGCGCAACTCGGCAAGATAGGCGGCATAGTAATGATGTATCTCGATGGTGTCATAGCTCCCCCCTTCAGGCAGTATATAGCCTATGCTCACTTCCCGGCTGCTGGGACGCATGTTCAGGTCGTCTTCTGCCCAGGCGGCGGGGCTCAGGTACAGAGTGCAGGCCAGCAGCGGCACCAAGGCCAGGGCCGCTGCCCGCATTAGTATATGCCAGGCATAAGTTATTTTCTGTACAACCATCTTTACCACTCCCGCCAATTATTAAGGATAGTATAACATGGCAGTCAAAATTTTTGTATGATATAACTG
>CAJOIN010000324.1 GCA_905234515.1 uncultured Selenomonas sp. | reverse complement strand
GCCCCGCCGGGCCGGTGGCAAACACAGTGCCCACCAGCACCAGCAGCACAACCGCAAAGATGCGCATGATGAACAACATTACCGGGCCCATATGGTGCCCGACCACCTCAGAAATGCTCTTGCCGTCCTCACGCAGGGAAATCATGCCGGAAAGATAGTCATGCACACCACCGGCGAAAATAGTACCGAGCACAATCCAAAGGTACACGGAAGGCCCCCAGAGAGCGCCGCCCAGGGCACCGAAAATCGGGCCCAGGCCCGCGATGTTCAAAAGCTGGATCATGAAAACCTTCCAGGTCGGCAGCGGAATATAATCCACGCCGTCATTGTGCACCACTGCCGGCGTCGGCTTATCCGTCGGCCCGAATACCGAATCCACGAACTTGCCGTAGATGAAAAAGCCGCATACCAAAGCCAGCAGCGCCACTAAAAATGTTACCATAAACTCTCACCCCATTTATAAATGCTATAATTGCATGAGCCTGCCCCCGTGGGCATCGCCCGCCTCCTTTCTGAAAAAAACATGATAATCCCACGCCCATATCTTAGCACAGAGAATCTGAAAAGTCCAGCTTGATAACAATATTTCCATTTTTCTTATTTCCGTGCCAATAAAAAAACACAGCCCCAGGAGCTGTGCTTTTCTTATGCTGTACTTGTCATTCCGTCAATCTGCCCCAGCTTCCTGCAGCCGGTAATCCCCGTCCCGCAGCATCTGCCAGGTTTCATCTGCGGGGGCGGATTCACGCAGCACCCTTTCTGCATTCAGCTTATCGCTGGACTCGTAAAAAGCCTCTGCCTCTGCCCTGGTCTTGCCCCCGAGCACCTTGCGGGCAATCAGCCTCTCCCTGAGATCCGCGGGGCTGGCGGTGATGAACAGGGTGTAATCCGCAAAGGGGCGCAAATCCTGCCAGCCCTGCTCCCGCAGCAGCAGCCAGTTGCCCTCAAAAATAATCAGGGGCTTATCCACCTGCTCCGCTTCCTCAATGACATCATGTATCGAGCGATCATAGACAGGCCACTTGATATCCTGCTTCTGCAGCGGGGCCAGTTTGTCCCGCAGATGCGCCAGATCAAAAGTCTCAGGGCTGCCCTTGATGGCCGCCAGGGGCAGCCTCTCCCCCTCCCGCTGGAAATAGTGGCTTTGCAGGTAATCCGCATGATGATGGAAACCATCCAGCCCGAGGGCCTGCACCGGTGCAATCCCTTCCTCATCACGGGAAAGCAGCTCGAACATGGTCGCCAGGGTAGATTTACCCACCCCCGGCAGGGCTGCCATGAAAACAATCACCCTGCGTCCCAGGCTCTCATGCAGCCTGGTCATCCGCCGCAGGAAGGGAACAAACAGCCCCTGCACCGTTTCCTCGTTATACTGGATAGGTGTCGTCAGGCCGTTGACGACAAAGGGATAACTGCGCCATTTCTTTTCTTCCATATCGACTTACCTCCCCAGTCTCCGGGCTGAAAAAACCTTCAAATGGAATTACATTTCCTCAGCCAGCGCAATGTTGCTCCTGATGCTCTCGCAGCACTGGTGGAACATCTCCCACTCTGCTTTCGTGAGAGGCAGCTCGCATACCTCCTCAACGCCGCCGGCTCCCAGCAGGCAGGGCACACCGGCAAAGACGCCGCTCTCACCATACTCTCCCTCCAGCAAGGCGCTGGCCGGCATAATACTGCGCTCATCTCCCAGGACTATCTTGATCATGCGGGCTGCCGTGGCGGCAATGCCGTACTCGGTGCAATGCTTGGCAGAAACCACAGTCCAGGCATCCTGGATAACCGCCTTGCTGATATCATCCTGGCTGTAGTTCAGCTTGCTGTTCGTTTTCGCCATTTCTGCCAGGGGCTTCCCGCGGAAGCTCACCAGGGAAAGGGGCGCGAACTGTGCATTCCCGTGCTCGCCAAACATATAGGCAGTGATGGAACGGGCATCCACGCCCGAATCATGGGAAAGCCTGAACAGCAGCCTGGCCGTGTCCAGCCCCGTGCCCGTGCCAAAAACACGGCCCTTCGGCAGGCCAAGCTCACGGGCCATATAACTGGTGATAACATCACAGGGATTGCTGATATTCAGGA
>CAJOIN010000323.1 GCA_905234515.1 uncultured Selenomonas sp. | reverse complement strand
GCATCACCCTGCAAAACCACCTTATGGACCTGGCCGAAGCGAGTGAAGTTATTGACCTCCTCACCGCCGAAATTCACCTGCATGGTCTGGTAAACATCGGCAAGGCTCACGCCCATTTCCTTCACCTTGTCCTCATCCACCGAAAAATCCATATAGGGAAAGGCAACGCTGAATTCCGGCTCCACTTGCGCCAGTTCCTCCCGCTCCTCCATAGCAGCGGTGACTTCTTGCACCACAGCCAGGAGTTCCTCATCCGTGTGTCCCGTAACATCCTGGAGATACATGGAAATGCCTCCGGTGGAGCTGAGCCCGTAAATGGAAGGGGGATTTACCAGGAATACTTCTGCCTCCGGCACGATCCTTTTTGCCGTATCATCAGTCTGCTCCATGATGCTGTCCAGGCTTGCCTGGGCCTTTTCCCGCTCATCCCACTCCTCGAGGGCAACGTACAGGATTCCGGCATCTGACTGGGGAGTGTCACTTAGAATATCCACCCCGGCAATACCGATGATTCCCTTGATTCCTTCCTGCTCCTCCACTGCTGCAGTCAGGCGCTTCAGTGAATCTATGGTGTGGTTCATGGAAGTTCCCTTAGGGAGATTGAGTCCCGCCATGAAGTACCCCTGATCCCTCTCCTAACTAGATTTTTTAGGGCGCTTTGACGACCCCGTTTGTAACTCTAGTTTAGGGGAGTTTTCGTTATTTCTCAAACTTGGAATTTGTTCCTAACGGGAATGCACCTTTATCAGCCATAAGTCCCAGCCGGTACAAGTGACGCTCAAAGCCTGCTATCTCTCGCCTCATGCTGCGTCACCTCCTCCTGTTATATGTTTCGCTACGACTCTGCCTTTTCCTGCCCCGACATTCCTAACGCCCCACTATATCATTATACAGACAGTAATTTTCTCTGAATATACAACATATTACATTTTACAAACGATATTGACAATCCTACTCCGCAGTTGTAATATTGTAACCGTGTTATTCAAAGGAGTGGTCTTATGTATTATCTTAGCAAACTCAGCAATTTTGTCTCCAAGTACATGGCTCCACTGGTCATCATAGTGGCGGCCATAGCCCTTTTTGAGCCATCCAGCTTCAAATGGGCAGCCCCAAAAATCACTATCCTGCTGGGAGTTGTCATGTTTGGCATGGGCATGACCTTGAAGCCCAGAGACTTCAAGCTGGTATTCCAGCGTCCCCGTGACGTATTCATTGGTGCCCTGGCCCAGTTCACCATCATGCCTCTGCTGGCCTGGTGCCTAGCCAAAGCCTTTGACCTGCCCCCGGAGCTTGCCGCTGGTGTTATATTGGTCGGCACATGTCCGGGTGGCACCTCATCCAATGTCATGACCTACCTGGCTCGTGGTGATGTGGCTTTGTCAGTCTCCATGACCATGACCACCACCATCCTGGCTCCCATTGTTACGCCTCTGCTCACCTGGTGGCTGGCAGGAGCATGGGTTGATATTTCCCTGACAGCCATGATGCTCTCCATATTTCAGGTAGTAATCCTGCCCATTGTCCTGGGTATCGTTCTGAATACCCTTTTCGAGGCGCAAATTCAGAAAGCCGTCAAAATCCTTCCTCTTATTTCTGTTATGGCTATCATCCTTATTGCTGGCGGCGTGGTATCTGTCAGTTCCCAGCGCATCATGGAAACCGGCCTTCTCATCATGCTGGTGGTCATGTGCCATAATCTTCTGGGCTACGGAATCGGCTTTCTGCTTGCCAAGGCATGTCACATGGATATTGCCAAAGCGAAAGCTATCTCCATCGAAGTAGGGATGCAGAACTCTGGTCTTGCGACATCTCTGGCCATGCTCCATTTCGGCGCGGCGGCAGCCATTCCTGGGGCCATCTTCTCTGTCTGGCACAACATCTCAGGGTCACTGGCCGCCAACTATCTGTCCAGCAAAATAAGCAAAGAAGAATCTCCAACGCCGCAAACAGCGGTGTGAAAGAAGCAACCCTAAAAAAATATTAACATGAACCCAATATCAAGCGTTGCTTGAAAAGAATCAGGCAATGCTCGAAGCTACTCAAAATACTATTTTAACATAATCCGAACAGATAAAAGGATCT
>CAJOIN010000322.1 GCA_905234515.1 uncultured Selenomonas sp. | reverse complement strand
CTGCTGGCCGTTTTGATGGTGGGAGGCCTTGATGCCGCCGGTAAAGGCACTGAACTGCTTTTCCAGTGTGTCCCGTCCGTGGATATCCATGGTGAGCTTGCCTCCCATATAGACCATGACATGTACATCTTCGGTGAAATAAGCCATCTGGGCGGGCACATCACACTCCAGGTTGGCAAAACCATCAATTACCTCGCGAATAGCTTCCTTGGCTTCCAAAATCTCCAGTGACATTTGACATTCCCCTTTCACTACGTCAGTATTTCCTTTCATTGAGTTTACTAGGTGTCCAGTAAGTTTATTATATCCATTTACTATAGGCAAATCCAATCGTAAATTTAGATTGTCAATCAAATTATTATATTAAACTCATTGCATTCCCCCGCAGCAGACGCTATACTGCAAATGAGAAGGCCATGCCCATGAATACCAAGCAAATGGAACACATAAGCGAAAATCCCTCCACGCCTTCATTGGGCTGTTGCAGCATTTCTACCGGGATCAGCCGGATCTCAAAGTGTGATTTACAGGCCATAAGCTCATTTCTCTTTGCCCGGCAAATGTTCAAAAAAACTGGCAGTTCTCTGCCAGCTTCCCTTGAGCTTCATTTCGTATACTTCTCCCGAGTCATCACCATACAGATGCTTACCTCCGGCCTCCACCCTGAGCCCGTAATCCTGAACCTTTCTGACAATATCCTGCATAACCTCAGTAGTCTGCCTTACTTCCACCGCACGGCAGGGAGAAGCATTTACCCCGCTGACCTGGCTGCTGTAGGTGCTGACAACCTCCTCCATATGAATCCTGCTGGCTCTCGCCTCCCCGGCTTGCCAGAAAGAGATGCAGCACAGCACCCCCATACCCATCACCAGTGCCTTGAGGACAGACTTCCGGAATAAAAAATCTGCACGTCCAAGGATTTCTTGACATGCAGAGAGAAATATGTTTGGTATGAGCAACAAGGGCTTACGCCTCTTGTCTTAATAACTATTTTACATCACGATATGGAGTTTACACAGAATTTGGGACAGTCTCACTGGAACAACAGGAGGATCTGCTCCTTCAATGACGGGCTTCCTCCTATGGCCAAACAGAACCAATACTACGCAGCTCTGGCACAGGCCGCATGGTATTCAAAAATTGGTGAGAAAAAAGTGTCAAGTAATATTAACAACTTCATCCGTTCGTTTCTGCTTTGATTGGCACATTCAAGCCGCTAGCAATGGCGCACATCGCCATCTGATTCAAGCTCACACCCTCCCGCTTTGCAGTCAAAGCCAATGTCCTGTGAAGGCTTTTGGGAATGCGGAGATTAAACCTGCCGCTGTACTCGCTTTCGTCCTGTGGCTCCGGGATCTCAATGCCATCCTCCAAAGCCGCTTCTAACCAGCAAGCCTTGGCATCCTCCAGCATATCCAGTATGCCCGCCTTGGTTTCCGATTGAGTGATGCATCCCTTCAATTCTGGGATATAGCCCACATAGCCGCCCTCCTTGGCTGCCACAATGACCTCCTGATAGGGCAAAGCCATATAATACTCTACCGTCTTTTTTTCTGCCATAGGTTCGCCCCCTTTATCTTATGTGTTCGGTGGCAGTTTCCCGCCACCTCCTGCTTAGTCCTCATCCATGGCCTCAATGACCTGCTTCACATATTCCTCTTTGACGTATGGCTCATGCCTGGAAACTGTGACAGGCGTGTGACCCGGCTTTCGGTAGGTGCAATGGCTTGAGCCGCTGCGGGGAAACTTGCCATCGTAGCCTAACCGCTTCATCACTTGATCTACTTCATCGAAGGTGACCGTCTTTGGATTGTTCCTGATCTTCTCCAAAAGTTTTTCCCACTTGCTCAATTCCTCACCTCCTGTTATTATAGTACCATATATGATACTATAAATCAAAAAGTTTTTGCTTCAAAAGCCGCCCGTGGTCAGATTTATACTTGCCGCCCGATTTACGGCAGAGAGGGCGATGCTCCGGCTGCATGACTGACCGTGTACGAATGCGGCTGTAGGTCTTGCAGTTCTTATTGGCGCAATACACCGTTGCCACCGTGCATTCCATGTTGTGATTGAATCCGCACTTACTACAGTTACAGCGTATC
>CAJOIN010000321.1 GCA_905234515.1 uncultured Selenomonas sp. | reverse complement strand
GCCCACGATGCCGATATCCAGCCGCTCCCAGAAGGCGGAGATTTTCTCGTAGTTCACATCCTGCACTGTGGCCTGGCGTATCTCCGCCGTCTTGGCGATGGCCGGGGCGTAGATGTAGTGGCTCCTGGCCCCGAAGGCCCGGGAAAGCTGGTAGCAGAGGGTATTGACATGGTATTCGCTCTCTATGCTCTCCGGGCCGCCGTCTAAAGGCACGAAATCCGCGTCAATCTGGGGCAGCTTCTCCTGCTCGGCGTATTTTGCCAGCTCGCTGATGGTGGTGCCCCAGGCCGTGCCGATGACCTGGCCGCTTCCTACAATGCGCTTCAGGAGGTTCAGCCCCGCCCTGGCCATATTGCTCTTGACGGTCTGCAGGTCGAAGCTCCTGCTGACCACATAGGCTTCTTTCAGGCCGAAGCGCTTCTCCAGGGCGGACTCCAGCTCGTCAAAGGAATCGTGCTCCACGGTGATTTTCACGATGCCATTGCCCAGCGCCTTTTTCAGGTATTTCCCCACCGTCGTGCGATCCACCCCCATGCGGGCAGCTATTTCGCTTTGCTTCAGGTGATCCATATAGTACATATTGGCAACCTTGATCAGGATGCGGCGCTCCACCGGCAGCATATTTCTCACGCTCCTTCTGGTTTCATATTGAGCTTGTCTGCCTCCCGGCTTTCTGTTATACTGTCAAAGGGATGCCAACCCGTGCGGTAGGCGGCTCATTTCTCCTCGCAGAAAGGCAAAATCGGCTGTATGGTCGAGCAGCCAGAAAGCGGGGTAATGCTTATGGAACAGCTAATAGTAGCCCTGTTGCTAATTTTGCTGATTCTCATTGAGGCAAAGAAATAACCGCCCCCTGACTCCAAACTCGAGGCGGTCGTTTCTCTTTGAAATTACCAACTGAGCGAGGAGCGAGCCGTTTACCGGGCTGGCATCCCCTTTCTGTCTTGATTATACCATTTCTACGGCCATTTGTCTACTCAAATGCCGTGAGTAAATTTCCTCACCCTCTTGTCTTGCCCCCCGCTACGTTATAGGTGACGCCGTGGATATAGGAGGCCCTGTCGCTGGCGAGGAACATTACCGCATCGGCAACTTCCGTGAGCTTGCCGGAGCGTCCCAGGGGCGTGGTCTTGGTGCTGGAATAGCCCTTGCGCAGATCCTCCACCGTGATGCCCCTGGTATAGGCCAGGGCTTCCTCATAGGCCAGGGTCCTGAGGCCCGTGGCCTCCATGATGCCGGGGGCCATGCCCACCACCCGCACATTGTACTTGCCCAGCTCCTTGGCCCAGGAGCGGGTGAAGGAATTCACCGCATTCTTTGTGGCTGCATAGATGCTCTGGCCCTCGGAGCCTTCCAGGCCGCTCTCGGAGGACATGTTGATGATAACGCCCTTGCCGTTATCCACGAACTCATGCCCCAGGGCCTGGGCCATCAGGTAGACACCCTTGATGTTTACGGAAGTCACCTTGTCATAGACGTTTTCATTCAGCTCATACTTGCCATGGGGGTCCTTTTCGTCCACCAGCAGGCAGGGGATGTTGATGCCCGCGTTGTTCACCAGGATATCCAGCTTGCCGAATTTCTCCTTGGCCTGCTTCACCATGGCCTCTATATTGTCAGCCTGGGTCACATTGGTCACCACATAGAGCACTTCGCCGCTGCCTTCGTGCAGCTCGAATTCAGGCTCCTTCGGGTTCATGTCACAGACCACCACATTGGCGCCGTTGTCCAGGAAAGCCTGGGCCACCGCCTTGCCGATGCCGGAGGCACCGCCCGTAACAACTGCCGTTTTTCCTTCCAGATTAAGCCATGAAGCCATATTTATCGTCTCCAATCTATGTTATGTAAATCTTTTCTGTTCACATGCGCTCGATGCTGATTTCCGTGCCAGGGGTGATTTCCGGCACAGGGGCTTCCTCCACATGGAGGCTGCCTTCCAGGACTTCCCCCTTGCCGCCGTCGAACTTGACCGTGATATGGCCCAGATTCGTGAGGTTCGTCTGCACCTCTGAGCCTACTGCCAGAATTTCGTAGGGTTCTTCGCCTATCTTGAAGATGTCCCCCACCTTGATCTGGTCGTCCACCTGATTGCCTGTGTGCATCACAC
>CAJOIN010000320.1 GCA_905234515.1 uncultured Selenomonas sp. | reverse complement strand
CTCCAATTTGCCCTCATTGATTTTAAGGGTCAGCTTGCCGTCAGGCGCGATATTCATATCAGAAATCTTCATCAGGATGTAGCCATCCTTGCGATACTGCTCCTGAATGGCCTGCACATTATCGTGAAGAATGCGGCTGTTCAGGATTTCTCCCTCTTTGACAGTTACCAGACCGTACAGGACCTCATCCTTCTCCACCGTGTTGCCAGTAATCTCGATCCCAGTAAGAACAGGATTCTCCAGCACATGATAAGTTACGATAACACCCTCAGGAACCTTCTCAAAGGACGGGTAAATATCATAAAAAAAACCGGTGTTGTAGATTTCATCCCTGGCATCAATCACCATCTTGGAAGTGAACTCATCGCCAGCATGCATGGAAACTGCTGCTTTGGCAGTGGGCTCAGTTTCCTTGGATGCCCCCTCAAAACGTATATCCACAATGGTCTGTCCCTCAAACTGGGTCAGCATGCCTTCAATGGCCTTTTCATCAGGACGGTTCTGGTTCCACGTGCGGGTACGCTCGTCTACCTGAACCTCCGGCTTGACACTGCTCTCCTCTGTCACAGCATTTTCCTCTGCCGCCTCCAAAGCCACAGTCTCACTATCAGCCGCTACAGGAGTCTCCTGTGCCACATCTTCAGATGTCACAGATTCCTCCTCCTGCCCAGCAGCATTATTTTCCTCTGCCGCATAGGCATAACCTGGCAACACGGCCACACTGGTGGCAAGAGCCACCGCCGCAGCCAAGTATCTGTATCGCTTTTTGTCCAAAGTCAAACCTCCTAAAATCCTCTCTGGCTGAAGGAACCAAGTTCCTTCACTTGCTCCCTGCAAGTAATTATATTCACTCGCCCGGGAAAAACCCGTGCGGTTTTATCAATGTCTCAGCACCTCTCCTGCCCTCTGCATCAGCAACTGTTTATCAGGAGCTGGCACCTGAGGAGGGTGATATGTCATATGGGGGCTTGCCGCCCCCTGGGGTGAACCAGCTTCCACGGTTCCTTCCCTGGAAACTGTCTCCCTTTCAGAAACAGCCGGCAAAGTCTCAGCAGCAGTCTCAACTTCTGCAGGTGGCACAGTAGCAACAGCGGGCAGATTCTCCAGGGGAATCTCCTTGCCCTGGGAAAGTTTTTCCTCTAATTGGGCCTCCGCTCCGCCAGCCTGCAGTGTATCCACAGTGGCCATAGGCTCAGGCTGTGTTTCCTCCTTGAATGCTACACCATGCTCTATGAGCAGCACTAGCAGCACCGCCACGGCCAAAGCCGCGCCTCTGGAAAGCCACAGCTTCAGCTTGCGCGTAGTCCTGCAGGGACCTGCGCCTGCCAATTCTGCCTTGGCTATCATCAGCTTGAGGTCACCCTTAACATCATCAGCACGGTCCAGGGAAGCATCTGCCTGCCCTAGCCATTCCCTGGCTGCCCTGATACGTGCCTGTTTATCATACCTGTCCATTGAGAGCTCCCTCCTTCCACACAAGATATAGTCGGAAAAAGCTAAAGGGAACTCACTTCGAAAAAATGCCTATATAAATGGCTCTGCAGGTTTCTTCCACCATAAGAGACATTTTCCTACACCAAAGGGCATATTTTCTTCAAATTGCTACCAACAGCATTCCTGTCACCAGTTGCTTTTAAACCTTGACAGCATTCCCCGCACCCGGCGAATGCCAGTCTCCCTGAGGCGGTAAACATGAGACAAGGAAACGCTCAAAGCATCCGCCATATCCCTGGCATCTGCAGAGTCCAAGTACATTCCCTCAAGAACAGCCTTTTCCTTACCGGGCAACCGATCCAGTGCCCTGTGCAGGCGCTCAGCCAAAACTGCATTTTCTACCTGCTCCGGCACAGTCAAAGCCACCCGGTCAGCTATGCCCTCCTTGAGGTTAATGGTATTGCCATCATCCATGGACATGGCTTCCAGGCAGGCAATATCTGCCCCGCCTTCCTGCCTAAGGAAATCAAGCACCCTGCCCCTGATGCGGTGCATGGCATAGAGACTGAAAGCAACTCCCCTTTCCGGTTGGTAGCTTTCCAATGCCTCTATGAGCCCCACCGTCCCCTCCTGCACTGCATCCATTATGTCGGGACGGCTTCTCCAGGGCATAAC
>CAJOIN010000319.1:3026-5013 GCA_905234515.1 uncultured Selenomonas sp. | reverse complement strand
CGTTTCTATGATGACGGATGGCATAATGGCTGATGGACAGCCCTTGGCTGGATAGGCTATAATGTAGCGGTTGAACTGTCTGCGGCTTCGTGTCTCTTCAAGATTTTGGATGTTCAGTCCAAGCTTGTCAGCTGCTTCAACAACACAGCTTTTCAGCTTTTTCTTTTCTCCTTGGGTAAGATTCTTGTCTGAAGCCAAATCTATATCTTCAGAGAAACGCTTGATGACTTTATGAGCCTTAGAAAGCGAGGTCCCTCCCTTGAAAACTATGTAGGGAAGTTGCATAGCAAGTTCTCTCAAAAGTACCGTTACATAGTAGTCCTTTTCAACAATAGCCTCTGGCACGCCCAGTTTTTGCGCTGCTTGCGTTATAACAGCCGTAAAAATATTGGCATCTTCATGCAGGTATGCCATATAGTAACCCCATTTCATACATATTCTTGAATATCTTTACTGGATAGTAACTGAGATATTGTTCCATACTGGAAAAGCTCATAGCTGCCCGTCCAAAATAATCTTTGAATTTTTGACGGGCTTCCGCTTGCTCTAGCTCTGAATACCGATCTACATCTGTCAACAAGTCAAGGATTTGCAATACCAGAAAGTTCTGTTTAGTGACAGTGCAGCGAGGCTGACGCAGGATAATCTCCTGCTGCCCCAGCCTAATCCGGCGTTCCTTGGTAGTTGCCTTATTTGAGACCACTGTGCAAGACATTGGCACCTGTGTAGTCAGACCAACCTGATTGGCAAAGTTCTGTCCACTGATGTAGCCGCATCGTTGTCCTTTGTCGGATATGTATCTGCGCTCTATGACTTTATCGCTAGAAAGAAGCGCACCAGTGGGAAAGATGCTTGTGTCCGGAATATAGTATATACCTTTATCAAAACGGCGTAGCCGTCCCTTTTCGACAAGCCTTGACATGGCCTGTCGCAGCATGGCTGGTTTCATATCTTTATATGATACATCGGCTAAAAAAATTGGCTCTCCCTGCCCATATGTTCTTATTAAAAAATCATACAACATAAACATCCACCACCTTCTAACAAAATAGAAAAACGATATTTCTATTTTGTATTATACCATATAAAGCTTATGTTGAGAATTGCGGTACAAATCCTCCACATCCCGCATATAAGCACGACTATCCATCAAAGGTGATTCCTGCATCATGCGCCTTAACCTGCCACGCAAAAGGGCCAGAAACTCATAGTCGCTGGCCAGTGCTGCCGCAAGGGCCGCATACTGCTCCTTGCTGGCAGCCGACAGTTCCCCCAATCCCAAATTTCTCAGGAAACTCTCCCCAAACCTTGCTCCATGACGATTGCCGCACAAGGTCACCACCGGCACCCCCATATACAAAGCATCGCAGGTCGTAAGGCCACCGGGATAGGGAGAGGTATCCAGGGCAATATCCATATCGCCATATTCCTGCAGATAATCTTTTGAATAACCTCTCAGCTCAATGCGCTCCAAAGGCAGGCCAAGTTTCTCCAAGCGTCGAATCGTATAAGCCAGCCCTTCCTCCGTCCCCAGAAGCTTATGTTTAAGCAGCAGCCTGGCATCAGGAACTTTAGCCAAAATCTCCCCCCACAGAAGCAACATGCCGTCATTGACCTTGGCAAAGTTGTTAAAGGAACCAAAGGTAATATACCCCTTTTTAAGACAAGGCGGCGGCACCACCTCAGGAAACTCCTTATAGGGCTGGTAGCAAAAATGCGTATGAGGAAGTCGCAGGAGTCTTTCCGTGAAATATGGAGAGTTTTCCTCCGGGGCGCAGTATATGTCTGACAGGAAGCCGTCACACCCCGCAAGACCCGTGCTGTTAAAATAGCCAATCCCCGAAATCTGCACCCTGGCTGCCCGATAGGCCAGCACCGGCAAAGCATAACTTCCGGTGTGACCTCCCAGCTCCATCAAGATGTCAATCTCATCACAGCGTATAGCATGGGCAATAGCCTCAAAATCCTGCCCTGCCATATCCCGCCA
>CAJOIN010000319.1:0-2932 GCA_905234515.1 uncultured Selenomonas sp. | reverse complement strand
ACCGCATGATTCATCAAATCGGCAGACAGATAGCCGATACGAATTTTCTTATGGTGCCAGCCCGGCGGCGGATACACCTCCACCGCCAGTTCCTTCAGATAATGGCGATAAAGACTGTATAATTCCTGCATCTTGTCCGGGGATAAATCCTCAATGGCATTAGCAGTAAACAAAGCATCACTGATATTCATCAGTTTCTTGGGGACTTCCGTTTCCAGCCCTGTCGAATGGACACAGGCCTCCACCGCTTCCTTGCTCCGCCCCAGCCTGGCATATCCAGCGCCCAAAAGGCTGTAAGCCCCCGCCAGACGTTTTTTATCATCGCTGGAGGCATAGTCCCTTAGCACTGCCTCCAGCAGCGCAACCTCAGACACATACTTTTCCTGGGCCCACAGAATATGCGCCTTCAAATACTCCGCCACCAACGACCTTGCCTCGCTTCGCCTGGCAAAATTATCCAGCATCTGCCATGACCTGTCGTATTCTCCCTGCGTGAAAAGATTCACTGCCTGCGTATACACGGCAATAAAATCTTTGACTGCTGCCGAACCTTCCATTCTATCCTCCGCTTATGCCTGCAGCTTGCTGACAAACTGCCATCCCACACTTATCTTATCCAGCCTAATGCTTCACAAATCAAGTGCCTTATGATAGAATTAACCCAAGGCAGGAGGTGAGCATTTGGCTGAGAAAGATATGACAGAAAAAAAACTTGAAGACTTCAACGATGTATTCTCTGACATTGTCAACGTGCTTCTCTTTAATGGGCAGGAGCTGGTAGACGAAAAAGATTTGGCACAGGCAAACACAATGTCCATTTACAAGGCCGATGACAAACTGCATGAGCAAGATCGGGATGTGTCCAAATACTGGCAAAACGGTACTATCAAGATTGCCATGCTTGGGATTGAGAATCAAACCAAATCTGAAGCCAAGATGCCTCTTCGTGTAATCAGCTATGATGGAGCCGCCTACAGAGCGCAACTTCTGCCAACAGATGACGACTCGCTACAAGAATGCTATCCTGTGGTAACCTTAGTGCTTTATTTTGGCTATGAACATCATTGGAACAAGCCTCTGAACCTTCTTGACTGTCTCAATATACCAGAGCCACTAAAGCCGTATGTCAATGACTATCGCATAAATCTATTCGAAATAGCATGGCTATCCGACGAGCAGGTAGCCATGTTTAAAAGCGACTTCCGCATGGTTGCTGACTATTTCGTGCAGATGCGGAAAAACAGAAATTATATTCCCTCCAAAGAAACCATCAAACATGTACATGAATTTCTCCAGCTTATGAGTGTCATGACTGGCGATAACCGCTATGAGGAAGTTTACAACAACTCAGAGAGGAGGCCGACAAATATGTGCGAAGTTTTAGAAGCAGCTATTAACCAGGGGCTTGAGCGGGGCCTTGAGCAGGGTCTTGAGCAGGGTCTTGAGCAGGGTCTTTTACAAGGTCAATTAAAAACAGCTCTCAATACCTTGCAAAGACATGTCCGCCGCCAGCTCCCTATCACAGACCAAGTAATCGCCGATATTGCAGAGGACAATAATATCTCCGTTGAAAAGGTTCGCTCCCTGGCCAAGGAAAATAATATTGTGCTTCCCTGCTGAATTGCTTGCCCTCAGGTTATGCCTGAGGGCTTATTTTATCTTTCTTAGCATTCTCAACCAGTCCAACATAGTTCTCATTGCCTATCTATCCTCTGCCATCTATATTCTCTTTCTCTATCAGCCTTGCCCCCAAATTTTTTATAATCATTTCATAGCACACAGGATGAACATAATCCAGCAACTGATGTCCATGATGCTTTACGTAATAGTCCCAAAGCAAAGGATACCTATGCAGGGATGACTCCCTAACATAAATAAGCGTATTCTGTGCATAACAAATTATCACTTCCCCCAGCTTATCTATCTGATGCCTCGATCGTATCACCCCCAATTCCTACACCATCACCATCCATGGAGATGTATCCACTGACCAACAGTTATAATCTGCTGGGGACAGCTATCTGTGTCCACTGCACACGGATGGCTCTCTCGATCATATTATAAACTCAAGTATGCTCTATATAGGTGGCTCTGGGTAGCATATTGGTATGCTCCCGGCCATCGTAATATTCAACTGCGCCGGCCTTTTTTATAAGGCCACCGCTCTCACCTGGGGCAAAAGGTAGGCAGCATTTCCGCTTAAAGCCGCAAAATCATCTGTTTCTGCCATGCCTTGGGCGGCCTCGTAGATGTCAAGCCCTCTCTGCAATAACTCCCCGGCCCCGTCCTCTCCTATCTCGTGGAGGTAGAGCCCCAGCAGCCAGGGGAACTCTGCCGACCGGGGCAGGGCTGCTTCCGCTGCCTCTGCTACCGCTTTTATCTCAGCCAAAGGGAGGCGCAGCTCCATCATGCTTGAAAGATAGGAACTGTAGACACCGGCTAAATTATCCGAAGATATTTCCCGGCTTCCTTGCCCATCCTGCAAGATTTCTCTGGCCAGGCGGCAGGTTTCCTCCCATTCTCCCAGGCCATAGGCGCAGTCTAAAAGATATTTTTTCTGCATGACGGAGGCCTCTCCCCCTGCCTCCCGGATGTCCTGATAAAGAAGACGGCGATTCCTGCGCAATTTTTCAGGGGCTATGGTGCCGGAATAGCCTGTGTGATGAATTTCGATTTCCCTGGTGGAAAGAACCCTGTAACGTTTGGGAATATCCAGGGCCTCATGAATTCTGCCCTTATACCGCAGATTTCTGAGATTGCGGAAAATCCTCAGCTGCACAGCGGCACCCTGAAGGCGCATGCCATCATCCTCATCGAAATTCACCCAGCGACAAAGAATGCCTGCCGTCCTGATATCCCTGTCAACGGTCTCTATAAGGTGACGCACCTTTCCAGCCGATTCTCTAGGAAAGTATTCATCTGCATCGAGGAA
>CAJOIN010000318.1:2095-4232 GCA_905234515.1 uncultured Selenomonas sp. | reverse complement strand
CAGGGCAAGCTTGGGAAGACAGTGGCTTGGCAGAAGGGAAAGAAGAGACAGGAACGGTTTTTTTATCCGGTTATGGCCCTGTGGCAACGAATCTTATTTTTGAGGATTCTGTGCTGGATGGTGTACCATCCTTGGCAAGTCCCACTACCTTTTCCTATACGGTACCCAACTCCTGTCTGGGACAGGCTTGCATAGCCTATGGTTTTCGAGGGCCCAGTACCATGTTGCTTGGAGGAGACCCGGTGGAATATGCAGCGCTTCTTCTGGACGGGGGAAAGGCTGAACATGTACTTTGCGGAGCGGTGGAGGAATGGGATGCAGATCTTAGAAGTTCATTTTGTGCCGCAGGGCAGCTATCTGGTGAAAATATTGTTGATGGTGCGGTGATGCTGCTGCTGTCCTCCCGGGTTGGAGATAAAAAATATGGCAAGATAACGGACTTTGCCTCTGCCAGCCTGCCGGCCTATCCTTATGTGTTTCCTTTAGGGATGGAAGAGCAAAGGGAAGCAATTCGTCGTATGGCTGAGGTGCTGTCAGAGATTTCCCGGGGGCAGGCTCCAGGAGCAGTGCTGACATCGCGAAATGGCAGTGATTTTGATAAAGAGGAGGAGGAGGCTCTAAGGGCCGTTTTTGGCGGAGAGTGCCTCTACATTGATGGGAAAAAGTATTTTGGTGAAGCCTTAGCCGCCGGATATTTGGAAAACATCGCTTTGGGGGCCTGTCTGCTCCAGCAGGCAAAGGCCGGGACACCTTTCAGTGGTGCGTTGATAGCAACCGGCGTTGATGTGCATGGAAATTATTTGGCAGCACGATTGGAGGCATGACATGGGGCTTTTAGAGAGCAAGCGGGCGATTGTGGTAGGGGCCTCCGGTGGCATTGGTATGGCTTGTGTCAGGGAGTTCCTGCAGGAAGGTGCCATGGTCCTTGGCACCTATCGGCGGAGAAATAACGTGCTTGAGGATTTGGCAGGGGCAGAAGAGCATTTGAAGATTGCCCCTTTGAACTTATCCTCTGTGGAGGAAGCCTCGGCAGGTATAAAGGAGGCAGTTGCCACTTTGGGCGGGCTGGATATTCTGGTGAATGCTGCGGGAATAGCCAGGCCGGCGCTCCTTCATGCAGCGCAGCCTGATCAGTGGCGTGAGGTGATAGAAAGCAGCCTGATGGGGGCGTTTTATGTCACTCAAAGTGCCATACTGCCCCTGATGCGTTCTGGTGGCGGCAGCATTGTGGAAATCAGTTCTGTTTATGGGGAGCGGGGAGGCATCGGCCAGAGCAGTTACTGTGCTGCCAAGGCAGGTGTACTGGGGTTGACCAGGGCGGCGGCGGTGGAACTGGCCGCCAAGAAAATCCGAGTCAATGCCATTGCCCCGGGCTTTATAGATACTTCCATGACGGAGGGATTCAGCGAGAAGCTGAAGAAGCAGGCCATGGAGCACATTCCCATGAAGCGCTTTGGCAAGCCGGAGGAAGTAGCGCAACTGGCGGCGTTCCTTGCCAGTTCCAAGGCAGCATATATCACAGGGCAGGTCTTTTCCATTGACGGGGGCCTGTCAGCATGGTAATTGCAGGTATCTTCCCCGTATTGGAACGGGGTTGATATAGAGATGTTTTTATGTTTTGTTAAGGAGGTATGCTCAATGAGCAAGATGGCAGATTTTTATGCAAAGGTTGTTGCTGATGCTGATCTGCGCGCCAAATTGACGGAGATTTTGGGTGACACTGAGATTTCCAAGGCAACTGATGAGCAGCTGGCAAAGATTGGTGAGATTGCCAAGGAGGCAGGTTTTGATGTCTCCCTGGAAGAAGCCAAGGCTTATCTGGCCTCTGAGGCAAAGGACCTTTCCGATGACGCGCTGGATGCCGTGGCTGGTGGTACAGTTAAAGGAGGAATTGAATGCAAGGGTGAAGGTGCCGGAGTGCGGGATAGAACAGATGTGGGAGTTGGCAAAAAGTAAACAGTAAGGGAGAAATGATTTATGAGCAAGATGGCGGATTTCTATGCAAAAGTCATTTCAGATGGCACCCTGCGTGATAAGGTTGATGCGGCTATAGCAGGCGGGGATATTTCCCAGGCTTCTGACGAGCAGCTGAAGAAGATTGGCGAAATAGCCAAGGAAGTAGGCTTTGACATTACCC
>CAJOIN010000318.1:1449-2044 GCA_905234515.1 uncultured Selenomonas sp. | reverse complement strand
TGCTGTGGCTGGCGGTACAGTTAAGGGCAAGGTGACCTGCGATGGCAAGGGTGCAGGTGTAACGGATAAAACAGATGTTAATCTTTGACAGTTTATACCACTGACAGCCTGAGGTGCGGCTACTCGTCAATAAACTGGCGGGTAGCCGTCTTTCTTGTCAAATATTGTGGGGAGATAATATGCGTTATGTTACGTTGAAAAAACGTTACCTGCTGAGGGGCTGGCGGAATCGTGAATTTGCCCTGCTGGATTGGAAGGCCTCGTCTTTCAACAGAAACAAAGCTCTGCCCCTTACGCAGGTTCAGAAGGAAGCTATCGAGCTATTGACCACGCCTTACGTGGCCATGGACGACCCTTTACTGCCTCAAACCTTGAGGCATGCGGCAGTCAGGCTTATGGAGCTTGGCTTTTTGGAGGAATGTGCCCCAGAGCAGGGGCTGCAGGCTGATCAGAAGTATCGTTATGCGGATACTCTGCTGGCCCATTCTTTGACTTGGTCAATTACCGGTAATTGCAATCTGCGTTGCCGTCATTGTTATATTTCCGGCGATGAGGGGACCTATGGTGAGCCGACCCTGGCAGAGTGCCAGGATAT
>CAJOIN010000318.1:0-1423 GCA_905234515.1 uncultured Selenomonas sp. | reverse complement strand
GCGTCGGGATTTCTGGGATGTTGTTGACATGCTGGTGGACTCCCACATTTATATTGAGGAGATTTTTTCTAACGGGCTTCTGGTTACGGATGCTTTTCTGGATAAATTGGAAACACGTCATCTTGCTTTGGATTGCTTCCTTTTGAGTTTTGACGGCGTGGGCTGGCATGACTGGATGAGAGGGGTGCCAGGCACAGAGAAGCGGACGATTGACGCTATACGAAGGCTGAAGGCCAGGGGGTATGGGGTAATTGTTACAACGGTACTGCATGAGAAAAGCCTGTCTTCGCTTTCTGCCACATACCATTTGCTGAAGGAGCTTGGGGTAGACTTCTGGCGAGTGGCGGATGTTATGAACAGTGGTAATTGGAAGGCGAAAGAGAATAGTGAGGTAAGCAGGGCAAAACTAATGGAGGCGTATTTGGAATTGTTGCGTGAAATGAAAAGTGATGGCATGCCCCTTCCCAAACTTCGTTTGTCTGGTGTCATGGAAGCAGAGGGCATGGATTACAGGCTGCTCCCGCTAAATGGTTGCGGTACAGCAGAGAGGGAAGGAGAACCTCTTTGCGAAGCCAGTAGGCTTTTTCCTCATTTGCTGCCTGATGGGCGTTTGTTGCCCTGCATGCCTATGTGCGGTACAGAACTGGAACGGCTGGCGCCGAATATTCTCACTGGGGAGTATGATATCTGTCGTGCTCTGACTGATTCTCCTTTGGGTGAGTATATGAGATATACTTATAAAGATGCCTTTGCCCATGAACCGGAATGCGCTGCCTGCCAGCACCGATACCGCTGTACCCGCTGCCCTGCCGCTGCCCTGGCTGGTGGCAGCGTCTTTGCCAAATCTCCGATGGCTTGTTATTTCATCAAAAAT
Source organism: uncultured Selenomonas sp. (assembly GCA_905234515.1). Classification (GTDB taxonomy): domain Bacteria; phylum Bacillota; class Negativicutes; order Selenomonadales; family Selenomonadaceae; genus Selenomonas_B. The sequence continues at coordinate 549 of CAJOIN010000318.1, read as the reverse complement.
CACTACGATGAAAAAATACGGGCAATCATGGACGGTAATGTTTAATCGTCATGCGAAAAAATCCAGTGGCCGAAAATAACGCCTGACAGGAAAAACTCCCGTCAGGCGTTATTTTTGCCCTGCTTACGCAAAGCGTCATGTCTTATGCTTCCGTGTGCATATAAACAGTTTCGTCCATCATGTTTTCATGTTTTGACAGAGCTGTCGTTACTGCAATATCTCCTATGGTGTTGATGGTTGTGCGGAACATCGAAGTCAGCGGGTCTATCCCCAGCACGATAGCTGACGCTTCCACAGGCAGACCAAAAGAAACGATGATTGAGGTCAGGCAGACGAAGGAACCTCCTGGCACTCCCGGCGCGCCGATGGAGAGGGCCACAACGGTGACGAAAAGTGCACCGATAAAAGCCGGTGTCATACCGGATTTGCTTGTTGCCTGCTTCGTGCACCTTGATGGTTACGATATTCTTCCCGTTGCTGTGGGTATAGGAAAGCATCTCCTTTTTTGATTTAAGGACAATGGTCCGCTCATAATCCGGGTCATCTTCG
>CAJOIN010000317.1 GCA_905234515.1 uncultured Selenomonas sp. | reverse complement strand
CTTCAAGGGGGAGGATTTGCCATGGACGATTTCCCCAGCCCGTACTACCTTGCCGCCGTAGACCTCGCCAATGGCCTGATGGCCCAGGCAGATGCCCAGAACAGGCATTTCTGCCCCAAGTTCCCGGATAGCTTCCTCGCTGATGCCGGCATCCTTGGGCACCCCGGGGCCGGGAGAGATGACCAGGGCCTGATAGCCCCTCTGTCTTATCTCAGGCACAGTGATTTTATCGTGACGGATGACCTCCACCTCTGCCCCCAATTCCGACAATAGCTGGTACACATTATAAGTGAAGGAGTCATAGTTATCTAAAAGCAATATCACCGTTTTCCACCTCCTCCACTACTTCAAACAAAGCCTTGGACTTCTGCAGGATTTCCTGGTATTCCTTCTCAGCCACGGAGTCAGCCACTATGCCAGCCCCGGACTGGATAACTGCTTCTTTGTCCTTTTCTATGCGCATGGTTCGCAGGGTAATGCACATGTCCATATTCCCTGCAAAGTCCATATAGCCTACCGTGCCGGAGTAAGTACCCCGCCTTACAGGCTCCAGTTCCTCGATGATTTCCATAGCCCGGAGCTTAGGAGCCCCGCTGACGGTGCCGGCAGGGAAAGTTGCCCTGAGCACATCCATGGGAGCATAACCCTCCTTGAGCTTGCCCTGGACCTCAGAAACCATGTGCATGACGTGGCTGAAGTATTCCACTTCCTTCAGCTTGGTCACCCGCACACTGCCTGCCTCGCTGATGCGGCCCACGTCGTTTCTGGCCATCAGCCTTGAGCTCAGCGGAAAGGGCTGCATCCTCCTGGAGGCTCCCGCCCCTGCGCCTGGTGCCGGCAATGGGATAGGTGTAGATATTCTCCCCTGCCACCTTGACCAGCATTTCCGGGGAAGCACCTACCAGCTTCACGGAGCCAAAATCGAGGTAGAACATATAGGGAGAGGGATTCACCTGCCTGAGACGGCGGTAGAAGTGGAAGCAGGGCTTGGTGATGACCGCCCGGAACTGGCGGGAGGGCACCACCTGGAAAATATTCCCGGCAAAGATATGCTCTTTAGCCTTCTCAACGGCATCAAGGAAATCCTGGGGTGTCTTGCCGTAGAGCTGCTGAAAGTCCAGCTTCTGCTCCCTGGCCTTCTCCTGAACTTGTGCCCTGGGCACCGGGCCTGCCAGACATTTCACTGCTTCCTCCATCCGGGCAGCAGCTTCATCATAAACGGACTCCGGGTCCTTCCCCTCCGGCTCTGCCAGATAAACCAGGCGGGCAGAGTTTTTCAGGGCATCAAAGACCACCAGCAGACGGCACAGCATGAACTGGCCCAGTATCTCGTTTTCATCGATTTCCAGCCCCCGCACCCGGTCAAAGACAGCGGCTATCTCATAGTTGAAATAGCCCACCAGGCCACCGTTCACCAGGGGCAGCTCGTCTGCCAGCAGAGGCTTGAAGTCTGCCATAAACTCTTTCAGAGCCTTGACAGGTTCCCCGCTTACACAGCGCATCACATCATCCTGCTGGACCATGAGATGGTCCTTGAAGACCTGCAGCCTGGCAAAGGGCTGGGCCCCTATGAAGGAATACCGGCCGAACTGCTGCTGGGTGGTGTCCACCGACTCCAGGATATATCCCCGGCTGCCCTCCACCAGCTTGGCATAAACCGACACCGGCGTATCCATGTCCATATTTATTTCTGTGGTCAGGGCAATGAGATTTGCCCTGCCGCACATATCCACAAATTCATTCCTTGAAGGCCTGATATTCACTGACATCGCCCCTAACTTTGAGGATTGTTTATATCCTTGATGATATCTTTCTCAGGCTTCCCCAGCACCCATCCCAAAGCTTTGATTTCCGAGTACAGCATGACCCGCTGTTCCCGGTTGTCATCATGGCTGCGCATATACTCCTGATACTGCAAAATAGACTGATTGTATTTGGCAATGATCTCCTGGGTATGGCGGCCACTGCGGCGGGTGATAAGGTTGCCATCCTTGACCCGAACCTTCTTCAGAAGCTCCACTGGGTCGTCCTGCATATTGATTTTCTTCTTATTCTCAAAATCATCAAAAATGCTCATGATAATCCCTCCTGTCCAAAAACATTCACAAAGGGATTATTCGTCACCTGAGCAGGAAATTCCTGTCAGTCAAAAAGCTCTCAGCCAAAGGTCTTGTCAAGAGCCTGGCGCATAGAGGAAATCAGCTCCATGGCCTCATCCTTTTTACCATCCAGCAGCCTCTTCACCACGGCGCTGCCCACGATGACGCCGTCTGCATGGGCGGCAGCGGCGGCAGCAGCCTCCGGGGTGCCGATGCCAAAGCCGATGGCCAGGGGCACCTGGGTATGCTTGCGGGCCTCGGCGCAGACTTTGCCAATGACGCTGTAATCGATTTCCTTCACCCCGGTGACACCATAGTTAGACACGCAATAGATGAAGCCAGAAGCCTCGGCGCAGGTATCCTCCATGCGCTCGCCGGTAGTGCCAGGCGTGATGAACTCCATGAGATGGAAACCGTGTGCGGCGGAAATCTTCCGCATCTCCCCTGCCTCCTCATGGGGCACATCCGGGGCAATAAGGCCGTCCATACCTGCTGCCATGGCGTCTTCCACGAACTTTTCAAAACCATAGTGGTACATCTGGTTGATGTAGCCCATGGCCACCAGGGGAACGTCCGAGAACTTGCGGATTTCCTTCACGATTTCAAAGACCTTGGGCAGGGTCATGCCATGCTTCAGGGCCTCCACGGAAGCCGTCTGGATAACAGGGCCGTCTGCCATGGGGTCAGAGAAGGGTACGCCCAGCTCAATGATGTCTGCCCCGGCTTCCACTGCCCCGCGCACTGCCTCGATAGTACCGGCTGCATCAGGCATGCCGGCAGTGATATAGATGATTAGGGCCTTGCGTCCCTGCTTTTTC
>CAJOIN010000316.1 GCA_905234515.1 uncultured Selenomonas sp. | reverse complement strand
TTGCCCTTGGTATCCTGCTCCGCGCTCTGGATATCGGCCCGCATATCCTTGGCAAGATTGAGCTCGTGGAACTCCTTGTCCTCATGCAGGAGCATGGCGAACCTGTCTGTCTGGTCAAGGTAGACCGTGGCATTTTTCAGGGAAAGCTCCAGAACATGCCCGCCCTTTTTCTTATCATCCGATATGAAATGGAAATGCCAGCCCACGGAATTCAGCTCACCCATGTAACTGGGGCAATAGAGCCCTACTACGGTGCCTTTGATATTCTTCTCGGTAAACTCCGTCTGTTTATCCTTCAAAGCCTCCACCAGGGTGGGGTACGGCCTTTGGCTGCCGTATTCGCTGCGGAACAGGATGGAGGAAAATTCGGCGGGAAGCTTCACCATGTAAAAACTGTTGGCCCCGTGTTCCCGGACGACCTCGTTCAGCGTTTTCTCCAAGGCCGCTTTGTCCTTTATGTCATTCAGCTTAAGGGCAATATCCTTGTCAAAGAACGTCACGTTGGAAAAGGGGATAATCGTCTTATCGGGGCAAACGACCACGCGCCCGTCTCCCAGAGCCTGGTAAACCGTGCCATCCAGCACAATCATCTCTCCGTTCAGGCCCTCGAAGGTTCCGATTCCCGTATCGCCAAGGGTGCGAAGCTCTCCCGCTGTAATCGTGCCGCCGAAATACCCCTGGGCCAGGGATTGCAGGAGTGCAACCTGAGCCACACACTCCCGATCCGCCTTGGCGGCATCAGCCTGGGAAGCGCCAAGCCCAGCGCTTAGTGATACCAGCCCCGCAATGGAAGCCGCCATAATTTTCCTTTTGATGCCAGATTTCATGTTAAGCATGTTTATCATCCTTCTGATTAAAAAAATTATCCTATGCTTTCCTTCATTCAGTCGGGCCTGCTCTGTCGGCAATACTTCTGCCTGCCAGGAACATAAGCAGCTCCGCCTCACCCTTGCCCCCGGAAATCAGTTCCTTCAGCTCCCCGCTCACACTATCAAGGGCCTTGTCAACTGCCCGATAAATCACGGGACGTTCTTCCGGCCTGACTTTTTGGCAATAGAAGGAGAGCCGCCCGGTGCAAACAGCCTGCCCCTTCTGCAAGCCGAAGAACAAGCGCTGCCTGTCGGCATCAAAATCCCCGAAAGCGGCGATTTGCCCCAGAGCATCGGCAAGTATCTCATCCAGGGCATGGTTTTTCATGCCGGAGAGCAGACGCAGGGTCTCATAGTGGGCACATTCATGCCGCAACCTGAGCCTGTGGGAGCGCTCCAGCCAAGCTTCCTCGCTGAGTCCCAGACTGGCTGCGGGGATATTGCTGTAGGGGGCGTGGTTCAGCAGCAGTACCCGGTGGCGGTAAATAGGCGCTGCCCGTGCCTCGATGGCGAAGGCGTTGACGGTCAGGGGCAGCTCCCTTATCTCCTCCCGTCCGTTTAATACCGCCTCCATGGCACGAAAGTCCTCGTGGCAACCCGTGGCAACCACCGGCAGCCTGCCTCCCAGGGTAGGGGCAAAGGAAATCCCCAGGCTCTCCCTCTCCCGCCACACAAAGTCATAGGCCGGCAGCTTCAGCTCATCGGCCAAAAAATCCGCCGCTTCCCTGCCCCGTGCCTCCTGCCACCTCCCGGCAAAGGATTCATCCGGCAGAGGAAGACGAGGCAGGCTGGCGGGGATTTCATAGGCGCGAGCCAAATATTCGGCGGCACTTTGCAAACTGCCCCTTGTCATACAGTAACTTCACTTCCTCCAGCATTTACAATCCACCTCATCCGTCAGCCTTCGGCTGCCACCTTCCCCGGAGGGGAAGGCTTTTCTCTGTTCTCTGTTCACCATATTCAACACCCAGGCGAAATATTCCTGCTTTCAGTATTCTTTAGATAATTTCCAGTATATTATCATACAGCACTTTACAACTTTTAACCAAATAAAGATCGCGTAACTGATCCTTACAGACTTTCAGAGTGTAATATGTTCACCACAAACAAAAACAATCACTCCAATGGTATGATTATCAGATAGATTCAATGTCAGTGGTACATCGGACAATATATTATATTTCTCTTTTACTTGAGAGTCTAACGTTCTGATTCCAACACTAAAGACAGCTTTCAGCAAACTATGGCGTCCCTGATGTGACCGCAGTTTTCTGCCGGAGCTTC
>CAJOIN010000315.1 GCA_905234515.1 uncultured Selenomonas sp. | reverse complement strand
GCATTCTCAACAAGTCCAAGACTCCCCCCATCGAGATTCAGGATGGTATCACCACCGATGAGATGGTGCGCCTGAAGTACCGCTACCTCGACCTGCGCCGTCCGGAGATGCAGAAAAACATCATCCTGCGTCACAAAGTCACCAAGATCATGCGTGATTTCTTTGACCGGGAGGGCTTCCTGGAAATCGAGACCCCCATGCTTTGCAAGAGCACTCCTGAGGGTGCTCGTGACTTCTTGGTGCCCAGCCGTTTGAATGCTGGCGAGTTCTACGCTCTGCCCCAGTCTCCCCAGATTTTCAAGCAGCTCCTCATGGTGGCAGGCTTCGAGAAGTACTTCCAGATTGTCCGCTGCTTCCGTGACGAGGACCTTCGTGCTGATCGTCAGCCGGAATTCACCCAGCTGGATATCGAGACTTCCTTCCTGAACCAGGAAGACATTCTCCAGCTTATGGAGAACATGGTTGTTGAGCTTTTCGACCGCGCTATCGGTGCCAAGATTGAGAAGCCCTTCCTGCGCATGACCTGGGACGAGGCTATGCGCCGCTTCGGCTCCGACAAGCCGGACCTCCGCTTCGGCATGGAGCTCATGGACATTTCCGAGTATGTGAAGGGTTCCGAGTTCAAGGTCTTCAACTCCGTGCTGGAAGCTGGCGGACAGGTTAAGGTCATCAACGTGGAAGGCTATGCTGATATTCCCCGCCGCGAGCTGGATGGTCTCGTGCAGTATGTCCAGGGCTACGGCGCCAAGGGCCTGGCTTGGATTCAGTACGCTGAAGAGGGTGTCAAGTCTCCCTTCAAGAAGTTCTACAGCGATGAGACCTTCGAAGAAATCAAGCAGGCCACCGGCGCCAAGACCGGCGACCTGCTGCTGGTCATTGCCGACAAGCCGCTGGTGGTGGCACAGGCCCTTGGCCAGCTCCGTCTGGAGATGGGACGTCGTCGCGGCCTCATCGATGAAAACAAGCTCAGCTTCCTGTGGGTAGTTGACTTCCCCATGTTCGAATACAGCGAGGAAGAGAAGCGCTGGAAGGCCATGCACCATCCGTTCACTTCTCCCCGTCACGAGGATATCCAGTATCTCCTCAGCGATCCAGGCCGCGTCAAGGCAGATGCCTATGACATGGTGCTCAACGGCGTGGAAATCGGCGGCGGCAGCCTCCGTATCTACAATGCCGACCTGCAGGAGAAGGTCTTCGAGGCTCTGGGCCTGTCCAAGGAAGAGGCTCACAACAAGTTTGGCTTCATGATGGACGCTTTCCAGTATGGCACGCCTCCCCACGGCGGCCTGGCCTTCGGCCTTGACCGTCTGGTGATGCTTATGGCCAAGAGGAAATCTATCCGCGATGTCATTGCTTTCCCGAAGAACCAGAGCGCTGCAGATGTCATGAGCCAGGCTCCCAGCATGGTTGATGAAAAGCAGCTCCGTGAGCTCTACATCCGCACGGCTGTGCCCAAGAAGAAGGAAAAAGAGAATAACTAAATATCCAATCTTGTTCTGGCATAGAAAATCCCCTGCCCACGATGCGGCAGGGGATTTTTTTGCCTCTTTGTGCTATACTTCTGAGGAGGAAAGCTTCATGCCTACCCGCCAGCCTAGCATTTCGACCGTGCCGGCCGGTAGCTCTATGCAGGCATATGCCCCCGGGGCAAAGGCAAGCCCCAGCCAGGGGCGCAGATGGGGGACAATCTTCACAATGCGGTTGTCCCTGTCCAAAAAGATGGCGTCAATGGCAAAGCGCATGAACATCATGTGGATACTGTTGCAGGGAGAGAGAAGCAGCCCGTGATTTTGGGGCGGTGCCTTTCTTCCCATCAGCCCCAAAAACCTGTCCAGGAAATTGTCTGCTACCTTTGCTTGTATGGATTTGCTTAAAGCTGCAAGTGTTACGGTTCTCATGGGGTTCTCCTAAATTGCAATAGAAAGGGAAATGAGCAGATGCTTCCAACCATTTTTGCACTGTCTGTTGTTTTAGCCCTCGGGGCTTCGGCGTGGATAGATTCACTATATCGGAGAGAAAGGGAAATACTGACCTTTCCCAATAAAATTGGTGCTGCTGCCTTCCGCCTCCCTCTGCTGATGGTGGGGTTTTCCCTGCTGGCTTTTTGCTTGTCGGGGACAGGCCGGACACTTCAGGAGACATTGAAGTGCCTGCTTCTTG
>CAJOIN010000314.1 GCA_905234515.1 uncultured Selenomonas sp. | reverse complement strand
AATATTCTTAAATGAGATTAGTATAACCCCTCACAAAAAAAGGAGGCAAAAATGTGGGAACGGACAGAGGGATTTCCCCGCAGGGCAGGGACACGGATGGAATGGCGGTGCTGCGTCCGGTGCTGCAGTGGGTTACGGGGGTGAAGGCACAGCATAAATTTCGCCTGAAGCCCACCCAGACCATTCTCCTCAGTTTTGTGATGATGATTGGCATAGGCACCTTGCTTTTGATGCTGCCTGCAAGCTCTGCCAAAGACACCACGATTCCCTTTATGGATGCCCTATTTGTTTCCACCTCCGCCTCCTGCGTCACGGGGCTGACGGTGGTGGATGTGAAGAATGACCTGACCTTTTTCGGCAAATGCGTGATGCTGATGCTGATTCAGGTGGGGGGACTGGGCATTATGACCCTGGGCACCATGGTAGTCCATGCCATGGGCTACCGCTTCCGGCTGAAGGAGAGCATAGTGCTGAAGGAGTCTCTGGGTCAGAGCGGCAGGGCAGGACTTTTCGGGCTGATACGCCGCATGCTGATTTACACCTTTACGGTGGAAGGCATCTTTGCCCTGCTGCTGACCTTGCATTTCTACCCGGAGTATGGGATGGATGCCATAGGCTACGGTATTTTTCACGCAGTTTCAGCCTTCTGCAATGCGGGCTTTGATCTGTTCGGCAATTACGACAGCCTCTGCGGGCGGCAGGAGGATTATTTCCTCATGGCTTGTCTGGGGCTTTCCGTTATGCTGGGAGGCATTGGCTTCACGGTGATGTATGATGTGCTGCACTGCCGGGGCTGGAGGAAGTATTCCCTCCACACGAAAATCGTGCTGGTCATGAATGCCATCTTGTTTGCGGTGGGTACTCTCCTGATCTTTGCCATAGAGGCGGGAAATGAGAGTACCATAGGGGCTTTCTCTGGGGGCAAGCAGCTGGCTCATGCCGCCTTTATGTCAGTTTCCTGCCGGACGGCGGGGTTCAACAGCTTTGACCTGTCCCAGACGGTGCAAATCACCCAGCTGGTCATGATCATCCTCATGTTTATCGGCGCTTCCCCCCTTTCTACCGGAGGGGGCATCAAGTGTACGGTGTTCTTTGTCATCATCCGTTCCGTGTGGGCGGTCTTCCGGGGGGAGAGCCAGATCACCGTCTTTGGAAAAGCCATCAGCAACCAGTTGCGGAATCAGGCCTTCGCCATCTTTACGGTAGGTACCGTCTGGGTGGTTTCCATGGGCATGCTTCTTTCCGTTCTGGACGGGGAGGTGCATGATCTGGAGGAAGTGATCTTTGAGACGGTGTCCGCTTTCGGCACCGTGGGCATGGGTATAGGCCTCACCCTCACCTGGGATGACTGGGGCAAAGGGCTGCTGGCCTTGACCATGCTCTTAGGCAGGGTGGGCATTATGACCTTTTTGATGTGCTTTATACAGCAGCGGCAGACAGCAGTGAAATACTCGGAGAAGGATATCATGCTGGGTTAGGGAGGAAGCTATGGGAGAGAAGAAACAGTTTGCCGTTCTGGGGCTGGGGCGCTTTGGCGTCAGCGCTGCCCTGACCTTGGAGGAAATGGGCTATGAGGTGCTGGGCGTGGATATGGATGCCGGCCGGCTGGCAGAGTACGCCGATGCCTTGTCCCAAGTGGTGGCCTTTGACATGAGGGATGCCCGGGCTATGGATCAGGCGGGCATTGGGGAATTTGACACGGTGATTATCTCCTCCAAGAATCTGGAGGCCAATCTGATGGCGGTGATGCTGTGCAAGGAAAGGAACGTGCCGGAAATCGTGGTGAAGGCCATAGATGAGCGCCACGCCGAGATGGCTCGCCGCCTGGGAGCCACCAAGGTGGTATTCTCCGAGCGGGATATGGCTCGCCGCACGGTGATGCATCTGGTGAGCGACAATGCGGTGGACTATATAGACCTAGCAGGCAGCATCAAGATTATCAATGTAGATGTGCCGCAGTACCTGCTGGGGAAAAGCCTCATCGAGGCAGACCTCCGGGGACGTTTCAATGTGTCGGTCATAGCCATCCGCCACGGAGGGGAGCCACAGGTGAATCCGGATCCCAATTACCGCTTTGCCCCCGGTGATGATATCTTCCTCATCGGCACGGAAGGAGCTTTGGCAGAATTTGAGCGCAGTCTGTGAAATCATATTCTCCCGCAGGG
>CAJOIN010000313.1 GCA_905234515.1 uncultured Selenomonas sp. | reverse complement strand
AGTCCTTAGTGTTTTTAAAGCTTTTCGGCAAAAGTCTGCTGATTATGCTATAATATTCTTTATCTGAAAATGGATCGAGGCAGGGCCTCGATGAAACACCGATAGGAATATTTTTGCCTGCGGCAAAAATTTTGAACACCTGTGTTATAACATTGGCATGGACAGGAGGATTTATCTTAAATGACTGAAAAGAAACCGTTCTATATTACCACCCCAATTTATTATCCCAGCGCAAAGCTGCATATCGGTCACGCTTACTGCACTACTTTGGCGGATACCATTGCCCGCTATAAGAGGCTGGCAGGCTATGATGTGTTCTTTCTGACGGGCTCCGACGAGCATGGCCAGAAAATCCAGCAGAAGGCTGAGGAGGCCGGCGTAACGCCCCAGGCTTATGTGGACAAGATTGTGGCTGGTTTCCAGAATCTCTGGGACAAGTTGGGCATTTCCAATGACGATTTCATCCGCACCACGGAGAAGCGCCATGAGAAGGTGGTACAGGAGATTTTCCGCCGCATCTATGCCAAGGGGGATATCTACAAGGGGGAGTACAAGGGACTTTACTGCACTCCCTGCGAAAGTTACTGGACTGAGCATCAGCTGGATGAGAACGGCTGCTGCCCCGACTGCCATCGCCCTGTGCAGGAGGTTACTGAGGAAGCCTACTTCTTCAAGATGAGCAACTACGCCGATAGGATTCTCAAGCATATCGAGAACAATCCCGATTTTCTGCAGCCTGAGTCCCGTCGCAACGAGATGATTAACTTCATCAAGCAGGGCCTGGAGGACCTCTGCATTTCCCGTACTTCCTTCGACTGGGGCGTGCCTGTGCCCATGGATGACGGGGACAAGAAGCACGTTATCTACGTGTGGTTTGATGCCCTTTCCAACTACCTCACCCCCATAGGCTTCCTGGACAACGAGGAGATGTTCAAGAAGTTTTGGCCCGCAGACCTGCACTTGGTGGGCAAGGAAATCGTGCGTTTCCACACCATTATCTGGCCCTGCATTTTGATGGCCCTTGACCTGCCTCTGCCCAAGAAGGTATACGGCCATGGCTGGCTGATTGTGGACGGGGACAAGATGAGCAAGTCCAAGGGCAATGTGGTGGACCCCATCGGCCTCATTGATGAGTTCGGGGCAGATACCATCCGTTACTTCCTGCTCCGCGAAATCAATCTGGGACAGGATGGCAATTTCTCCCGTGATGCCCTGATTGAGCGCATCAACTCTGATTTGGCCAATGACCTGGGCAACCTCTTGCACCGCACCCTGTCCATGGCCAAAAAGTTCCAGGGCGGCGTGCTGACGGCCCCCATGGGCGAGTCCGATATTGACAAGTCCCTGAAGGCAGATGCTGCTGAGACGGTGGCGGTCTACCGTGAGAACATGGATAAGATGGAGCTTTCCACTGCCCTGAAAAAGGCTTGGGCCTTCGTAAGCCGTGCCAACAAGTACATTGATGAGACGGCTCCCTGGGCTCTGGCCAAGGACGAGACCAAGAAGCAGGAGCTTTCTAATGTGCTCTACAATCTGGCTGAGTCCCTGCGCTTCATCGCCGTGATGATTTCTCCCTATATGCCCTTCACCGCTCCGAAAATATGGAATCAGCTGAACCTGGAAGGTTTGAAGCCTTTTGCTGAGGTGCAGCTGTCTGATGTGGAGCGCTGGGGCGGCATTCCCGCTGGCCACCGGCTGGGTGAGGCTGAGCAGCTCTTCCCCCGCATTGAGGTGGAGAAGGAAGGGGCTGAGGACAAGGCCGCCAAGGCAGCTCAGGCTAAGGCTAATAAGCTGGCTAAGCAGAAGAAACGCGAGGAGCAGAGGAAGCTCAACGCAAATAAAGGGTAATTAAATAGGCGCTCCGGGCAGGGGCAGGTCAACGCTTCGCAGTGTTGCTTTGCTAAAAATATTTTTTGCCTGTAATTAAGCATACGCGCTCAGAACAACGCACTTCGTTTGGACGTATTCTTCGCGCATATGAGTGTTTGATGGCAAAAAATATTTTCTTAACGCAAATCAACAAAAGCTACGCTTTTGACCTGCCCCTGCCCTTCGCTTACGTTACGGAGGCTAGTATGGAATTAATAGATACGCATACCCATCTCAATGACAAGAAGTTTCTTGGTCAGGAGAGGGATGTTATAGAGCGGGCCCGTGAGGCTGGGGTG
>CAJOIN010000312.1 GCA_905234515.1 uncultured Selenomonas sp. | reverse complement strand
TGGCCCCTGCCCCCACGGGATCCAGCAGCAGGGGGTGCTTCAGCCTGGCAGCTTCCCTGGCCGCCAGCTTCATGGAGCCGAGGGTTCTTTCGTTCAGGGTGCCGATATTCAGGCACAGGCCGTTGCTGAGGGCGGTAATCTCGGCGACTTCCTCCGGGCAGTCCGCCATAATGGGGCTGGCTCCAGCCGCCAGGGTGATGTTGGCCACGTCATTGACCGTGACATAGTTGGTAATGTGGTGGATCAGGGGCCGTGCTTCCCGTAGCCTGTCCCAGGCTGCCGCTATTTCTCTTTCCATGGTGCCTCCTTATTCTGTGTAAAAACCAAAACAAAAAGGACTACCCATCGGATAGTCCTCGCGTTTCCCTTGCTTCCCTACGTTGGCATTATCCAAATCAGGTTTAGGAACTGTAGACTCACAAACAAGACATCTTGTTTATTTCGCTACAGTTCCTTACGGTCGGGACGCAAAGTCCCCTCTCAGCCCGTCTGCGAGCTCCCGTATATGTAATTTTATGAACATTACTTTAGCATTTGAGGGATTGTTTGTCAACCTGTCGAAAACTTAAGGAAAAGATTGACAAAAACAACCGAATAGCGTTATAATTCTGTCTGTGATGCGGCAAATAGTTTGCTGTAGTGTTTAACATTTTTATGGATAGGAGTATGCTTTTTGCGTGAGTTTGCGAGTGCATTGGAGCCTGTTCTGCAAGCGGAAGGCTTGCAGGAATGACTGACTGTGAGTCTCCCGCCCTTTAGCAGTATTGATAAATTGCTATGGGAGGCAGAAAATGAACAAAAACGACTGTGTAATTCGCAGAGAAATGCCAGCAGATTATGCTATTGTGGAGAATTTGGTGCGGGAGAGCTTTTGGAATGTTTACCGTCCAGGATGTGTGGAGCATTATGTGCTGAGGCATTTGCGGAAAGCAAAGGAGTTTGTTTCGGAGCTGGATTTCGTGCTGGAAAAGGACGGGCGGATTATCGGGCAGAATGTCTTTGTACGGGCTAAGATTGAATGTGATGATGGCACAATTTTCCCCATTATGACCATGGGGCCAATCTGTGTTGCTCCTGAGCGGAAGCGGCAGGGCTATGGCAAGATTCTGTTGGACTATTCCCTGGAGCGGGCAGCAGAAGCTGGTTGCAAGGCAGTCTGCTTCGAGGGGAATATTGATTTTTATGGCAAGAGTGGCTTTGTAGTTGCTGCCTCGAGGGGAATCCGCTATCATGGCTTGCCTGAAGGAGCTGACAGTTCCTTCTTCTTGTGTAAGGAGCTTGTGCCCGGTTGCCTGAATTCCGTCAGCGGGGTATACGCTACTCCCTCATGCTACTTTGTGGCAGACGAAAACCCCGAGGATTTCGCCCGGTATGAGGCAGGCTTCCCCAGGAAGGAAAAACTGGTACTGCCGGGACAGATTTTCTGAAGTTCAAACAGCAAGTATCACGGATAAGACGGAGCATGCTGCTCTGTCTTATTTTTTTGGGGAGGTAAATGATCCATGGAAAATATCGAAACTGCCAGGCTTTGTATCACCTTGGCAAGTGATGCAGAAATGGAGCTCATTGCAGCGGCAGAGACTGATGCCGAGATGAAAAAAGCCTATGGTGAAATGCTGCAGGGGGCACAGGAACACCCGGAGATAAGAGAACTATATGCCATGTGGCTCATAAAATTAAAGGGAGAGCCTGACACTGTTATTGGTGATATGTGCTTCAAGGGGCTGTCCGATGACGGCGTGGTGGAAATTGGCTATGGTGTTTACCCGCCTTATGAGAGCCACGGCTATGCCACTGAGGCAGTCATGGCATTAGTTGACTGGGCTATCAAGCGTGAGGACGTACAGTCCGTAGAGGCGGAGGCAGAAGCGAGCAATGTCGCTTCTTTGCGAATACTTGAGAAATGCGGTTTTGTGGCCAACGGAAAACTCGGAACGGAGGGGCTGCGTTTTGTCTTATGCTCATGAAAGAAAAATCCCTTATCTTGAAGGAGATGTCATTAAGGAACTGTTATAAGTCTACAATTCCTAAGTTAAGATTGACAAACAGAAAAAGACACCGACAACTCGGTGTCTTTTTCTGTTTGTCAATGCACTATTGCAGTGCCGCGCTGGCTTTTTCCAGTTCCTCGCGGATGCTTATATGCTGGGGGCACACCTGCTCGCATTTGCCGCATTT
>CAJOIN010000311.1 GCA_905234515.1 uncultured Selenomonas sp. | reverse complement strand
TGCCCAGGGCTTCAGGCAGCCGTTGTTGGGCACCCTGCAGCCCAGATCATCCTGCAGCTCCTTGAAGATATTCAGCAGGGACGGAGGGGCCGGCACCCCGGGCAGCACGGAAAAGGACAGACCATGGGCCTGCCCCGGCCCGTGATAGGGGTCCTGCCCCAGGATGACCACCTTGGTATCCCCGTAGGCCGTATAGTGCAGGGCATTGAAGATGGAATACATATCAGGGTAAACCCGGCAAGTGCGGTACTCCCCTATGAGAAACTGCCTCAGTTCCCTGTAATAAGGCTTCTGCATTTCCGGCTCCAAAAGCTCTTCCCAGTCATTTTTGAATATCTGCATCAAATTACTTCCTTTTACTTGAAAAAACTTCCTCTTCATCTTTTCAAGTAATGCTAACATAAATATCCACAACCTGCAACCTGGGACATCTGTCCTATTCACATTCTTTTCAGATTGTCAAGATAAAAGTACCACTTATCCACATTGTGCACACTTCTTGCTGTGGAAATTGTGGATAAGTAGGTTTCAGATATTGGCTCATTTACCCACAGCCACAGCTTCCGCATATTTGTTCTGCTGTGGATAAAACAGGAAAACTATCCACAGGAAAGGAAAACAGGCAGGGTACAAAAAATCCCCGTATCGCCACGATACGGGGATTCTTGCTATGCTTGTCTTATTTGTTCAGCACGATCAGGGCGCTGCCCACAGCTCTTTCGTGGCCGTCAGAGGGAGAGTTCTGAATCTCCCCGCCGATAACCAACTCGCTGGAGCCGCCGCCATCGAAGTTGATGGCATCCACGGCCCCCATCTTTTTCATGAGCTGTGCCCACTCCGTCAGGGTGAGGCCGTGGCTTATAGCCTGGCGGCCGTCCACCACTCCCAGCAGGAAGTGGCCTTCTTTGGTGACACCTACGGCGCTGCGGGGGGCACGGCCGTAGCGGATATCACTGGGGAATTCCTCCTCAGCAGCAGTGACGGTGACCTGGCCGTTGGTGAGCAGACGGGGACCAACCCCTAAGATATTGGGGCAGTTGTTCCACTGAGCCCCCATGTTCTCCGTAATAACGGCAGGGTCTCCCACCCGCACCGGAGCAAAGTAGGAAGCCGCCGTGCCGTGAACGGAGACCACACAGCCATCCCGAGGAATAGTGCTGTTGCCCTTCTCGTTAATGGCCGTGACCTTGCCGCCGCGCACTACATACTCCATCCCATACTCGTTGGTTAGGGTGCTGCTGCCATAGGCAGGGTTATAAATGATGAGGGTATCTGCCCCACGCTCGCAGTCTACTCCAGAGACCCCCTGGGTAATGCTGCCCAGCTTCACCTTTCCGTCGTAGTCAATCTTGCCGAAGACGGGCTTGCCCTGGGCAGTGGTGCCAAAGGCGCTGCGGGTAATATAGGTGGTGCCAGTGGTCATGCCGTCCACCTTGGTGACTCCCAGGATTTCCCCGGACAGGGCAAAGTAGGACGCATTAACCGCTGCCAGGGCCTGATACCTGTCGGAAATGCCGCTGACGGTTTCCCGCCCCGGTACCTTGCCCCTGGCCAGGGCCGGCTTCACAATGTACTTGGTATTGTCTGCCTCCACAAAGTAGGCCGTGACCTTGCCGTCCGCATCCCAGTAGCTGTACTTGAAACGAGTGAGGCCTGGGGCCATCTCGGTTTTTTCCAGTCCCGGCACCCCGGTATTCTGGGCAGGCTTCACCCTGATGGGATTCACCTGGCTGCTGTTGCTCTTGGCCTTTCCTGGCACAATATCCACCAGCAGACGACTGGGGTTCCCCAAGGTCTGCAGCTTGTAGGTCATGCCCTCTTTCAGGGACAAAGTCACCAACACATGGCCATTTTCCGTCCTATATTTCACCGACTGGATGCGCTGGCCATGGAAATTGGCCCGGGCGAGCCCGGTGGCAGCCACATCTGTCAGGTCAACGGTCAGCTCCCGTCCATTCTCGCTGAGGGTGGCCTCATATTTAGGAAGACGGGAAAGGTCAAAGACCACCCGGTCATGCTCACGGCCGCTGTGGAAGCGGATGCTGGAGAGACGAGCGCCGGCAGCCAAGGCCAGGCTTTCCATCATTATGACAAAAGCTAAAAACAGTACAGAGATCCTGCACATATTTTTCCTCATTTACATTCCCCCTATAAAAAATAAGAAGCCCCTTCGCAGGGGCTTCCTCTGTGTCCATGCTAACCCTAATAATGTCACAATCAAAGGCCTTTGTCAATTCTTCCGTTGACTTGGGGAGATAGCTGCTTATAGAGCATATCGGCCAAGCCCAGGCCGCCGCCGTCGGCAATCATATCCCTGAAAATCTTTTGGGCATTTGATTCGCCAAAGAGGGTATCCTCCGGCACCGTGGCCCGCATCTGCTTGTACATCATGTTCAGGAACATGGCCTCAAAGCCCTTGCAGGCCTCCTTGAGCTCCTTGTCCTGCTGGCTCTTGGCGGCCTCGTTCACCACATGATTGACCCCCACCTTGGCTTTTTTCTGAAGGTCCCTCAGCACCGCTTCAAAGCTGGCAGCCTCAGCAGCTGTGCTGGCAGAGTCGAAACTATTGTTGGCCTGTCCGCCCCCGGTGATGAAATTGCCGGAGGTCAGGGCTCCTATTGGTGAGATATTCACGATAACACCTCCTGCTGCTAAGGCTATCAGATAATCTCCAGGTCGGCGTGGATAGCGCCTGCCGCCTTCATGGCCTGGAGAATGGAAATGGTATCCCTGGCGGTGGCTCCCACCGCATTCAGGGCCCCTACGATATCGCTGATATTGGCGGTGGCAGGCACTACCACGGTGCTGGCCAAGTCTTCCTCCGCCTCTACCTGGGTGTTATTGGTAACGATGGTGGTACCGTAGGACAGGGGGTCGGGCTGGCTGGCCTCCTGGTTCTTGGTGACCCGAATGGAAATGCCCCCTTGGGTAATAGCACATTCGTCCACGGAAACATCGCCCCCCATGACAATGGTGCCCGTGCGCTCATTCACTACCACCCTGGCCCTGTTGTCCGGCACAATGGGCAAATCCTCAATGGTGGCCACAAAGCCCACCACATTGCCCCGGAAGTAGGCGGGAATGGTAATGTCAATGCGTCCCGGATTGGCTGCCGTGGCAATGCCGCCATACTGGGCATTGATGGAAGCCGCCATGCGGGCTGCAGTGGTGAAATCAGGCTGGGAAAGGGACAGGGAAATCTTCCCGCCGCCTCCCAGTTCATCTTCCACTGACCTTTCTACAATTCCCCCATTAGGGGTAATGCCTACCGTAGGGAAATTCTTCTGGGCACTGCCCCCGGTGCCCACCACAAAACCGCCGGTGGACACAGCCCCCTGGGCCACGGCATAGACCTCACCGTTGGCTGCCTTCAGCGGTGTCTGGAGCAAAGTGCCCCCCTGAAGGCTCTTGGCATCACCAATGGAAGAGGAAGTCACATCTATGGTGTCACCCTCCCTCACAAAGGGTGGCAGGGTAGCCGTCACCATGACTGCGGCAGAATTCTTCAGCTTCAGATCATCGGCCGGCACCGTAATGCCAAAGGTAAGCAGCATATTGCGGATAGACTGCTTTACATCCTCCTTGCTGTCCCCGGTGCCCTGCAAGCCCACCACTATGCCATAGCCCACTAACTGGTTGGAGCGAACGCCCTGTACCTTGGCTATATCCTTGATGCGGGTGGGAGCGGACTCTGCCGCCGCCTCCTGAGGCAGGGCCACAGCAACCATCAGCATGGCTAAAACTAAAGCTAGGAATTTTTTCATGTCATGACCTCCATCAGAAGAGGATGTTGAATATCTGGGTAAGGATGCCCTGGCGCTGCTTGGCGTTCAAGGGTCCCTTACCGTTGAAATGCACCGTGGCATCTGCTATTTTCGTAGAAGGTATGGTATTGGCAGCGCTGATATCATCCATGCGGCAGACTCCCCGGAAGGTAATCTTGTGCTCGTCCTTGTTCTGCCAAATGGATTGGGTGCCCTCCAGCACCATATTGCCATTGGGCATAACCTCTGTCACCGTCACCGTCACATTGGCCAAAGCCCTGTTGGTGGCAGTGGCGCTGCCCTTGGCTGAGAAAGAATCTGAGCCGCTGGCAGAAGCTGCCTTAAGAAAATCAAAGATGCCAACGCCTGCCTGCAAGGACGTGGAGCCACTCTTGGAATTGGCCGTGTTCTTGGCGGTGCTAAGGGTGGTGGACTCACTGATGACAATAGTCACAATATCCCCCACAGCACATGCCTTGCGGTCTGCAAAGATGCTCCGCTCGGATTTGCCTTCCTCCACCCAAAGGGACTGGGCCTCCGCCGCCTCCCCAAAGAAAAACATGCCTGAACTGAAGATGGTCAGCACCAGGGGCCAAATGACCCACTTGCTTATGTTTTTGGCTGACATTTTCCATCCCCCTTCCTATTCAATCTGCACCGTATGGGCATCTATAACCTTGCCCCGGAGATATTTGCCGGAGCGAGCGCACCCTTATGTAGGTGCCGATACGACCCTTCTGCATGGCAATGCCCTCTGCCTTGACCTGGACCCCATTTACGTCTACCAGTATGTCTACGGGAGACCCAACTTCAACTGCCACGGGCATCTGCACCATATTGAGACGCAGCACCTGGCCTGCCTTCAGCACCCGGGAGGGTACCTTGCCAATGACCTCCTGGGGACTATGGAAGTATTCCACCGAGGCAGCCTCCACCTCCCGCTCCTCCACCCGCACATCAGCGGCGGTGAAGCGGTGCTCCAAGCCAAGGTCATGGGTCACCAGCAGCACCTGCTCATAAACCCTGATGGTGTAATAGCAGACAGTCCGGCGAAAGAGCTTGCCATTCACATAGACAAGCATATTCACAGGATTGGTCATGCCGTAGTTCAGGATTTTCGGCAGTTGCACCTCGCAGGAGACCTCCCCCTCCGGCAGCCGCATGGACTGGGGAGCCCGAATGAGCTTCAGCTCATGGCGCCTGGTTTCCCCAATGGACAACAGCCGCTCCTCCAGCTTCTCAGCTGCCAGGGCCACGAACTGGTCCGAAGGGATAATCTGAGGAAAAGCCTCCGACTGCTGGCCCACTCCGTAGGCCTCTGCCCTGGGCAGCTCCGACCCGTCTGCCCAGGAGAAACCAAGAAGCATGGCAAGCACAAGGAGGAGCGCAAACACGCCCCTCCCTGGCTCAGGCCACCAAAGGCCCCTTTTCCTTGCCGATATCACTATCAACGCTTCAGCCCGTTGGCGATCTCCAGCATGGAGTCGGAAGTGGTGACCGCCTTGGAGTTGGATTCATAGGCACGCTGGGAAATAATCATCTGGACCATTTCCTCAACAATCTGCACATTGCTCATTTCCAAAGTTCCCTGGGTCAGGGTACCTGCCCCGTTTTCCCCAGGATTGCTCTCAATAGCTTCTCCGGAGGCCGCAGACACTATAAAGAGGTTCTTGCCGATGGCCGTAAGGCCAGCGGGATTGATGAACCTTGCCAGGGTAATCTGCCCTACCTGCTGGACCGTGCCCCCTGCAGGAGTACAGCTGACGGTGCCATCCCCGGAGATGACGATGGAGTCCGAGGGAGCTGTCTGGTCAAAGGTGATGCCGTCCGCCAGGGGGTAACCATCCGTAGTCACCATGCGGCGGGTGGAATCAAGCTTGAAGGTGCCATCACGGGTATAGGCAGTGGTACCATCCGGCAGGGTGATGCGGAAGAAGCCCTCACCCTGGATGCCCACATCAGTGGGGTTATCCGTGGTCTGCAGAGGTCCCTGGGTAAAGACACGCTGAGTGGCTGCCACCCTGGTGCCCAGGCCTATCTGCTTGCCTGTGGGGTACTGGGAATCAGCACCGGAGTCAGCCCCAGCCTCGCGCACCGTCTGGTATAAGAGATCCTGGAACTCTGCCCTGACCTTCTTACCGCCATAGGTGTTCATGTTGGCAATATTATTGGAAATGACATCCATCTGGGTCTGCTGGCCGATCATACCGGAAGCAGCTGACCAAAGTGACCTCATCATAGAAAAGTCCCTCCATTTCTGTGGTGGCTTTATTCTGACACCCAGACATGAGTGCCGAAAATTCTAACACATACTCCATCAAGTATGTTATCGTAGAAAATCCGCATTTCCTTAAATTAATTATCCGGAAACAGGAGCGATTTCATTCACGGCCTTGTCCAGCATGGTATCCTGAGTGGTCACAGCCTTGGAGCCCGCCTCGTAGACACGGTGGTTATTTATAAGAGCCACCATTTCCGACACCACATTGGTATTGGAAACCTCCAGCACCCCCTGCGGCAGCCGCATTCTGTGCAGGCTTGGTGTACATATCGGCCGTATAGAGGCTGTTGCTGACACTCGTCTCATAGCCGCTGACGGTGTGCGAGGAGGCGTCGTATACATCGCTATGACTGTGACCGGTAATGGTAACGGTCACCTTTTCTCCCTGAGCGGTAACGTTCAGGTTAATGGCATTTTCGGGGATATTGATGGCGTTGCCCCCCTGGCCCCGAACCCGCTGGCCGTTCACCGTCTGCAGCTCTCCCGTGCTGCTGCGGAAGAAGCTGCCGTTCCTGGTATAGCGCACGCCCTGAGGCGTGTCCACGGCAAAGTATCCGTCACCGGAAATCCCCAGATCAAGCGGGTTCCCTGTGGTCTGGAAGCCCCCCTGGCTGTGGTCCGTGGCAATCTCGTCTATATAAGAGCCCAACCCCAGGGTGCCCACCGTAGGCAGGTTATCGCCCACATGGAAGCCCTTGAAGCTGGTGATATCATTCCTGTCCGTACCATCGTTGATGCGCTTGATGAGCATGGGCTCAAACTCCATATTGATAGCCTCATCCCGCTTGAACCCAGCCGTGTTGGCATTAGCAAGATTATTGGCCAGAGTATCTGTCCGCTTCATCTCCGTAATCATGCCAGAAGCTGCCGTATAAAGTCCACGCCACATAGCAACTACCTCCCATATAGCCAAAGGAACAGCCCGCAGCAGAGGGGCCGATATTCTCCGCAGATTCTAGTGGACTTATTCGCCACGGAAGGTGGAAATCCTTTTTCTTTTGACAAACTTCATGAGAGAACCCCATGTATACAAGCTGCAGGGTCACAAAAAAACCGCCCCTCCCGCAGGAAGGGCAGCCAAAAGCTTGATTATTTATTTATTTCCTGAAGCGGGTATTCACAGCCTTGTCATCAACGCTGGAGAAAGTATCCAGGGCCTTGCCACAGCCCATGGCCACACAGCTCAGGGCATCAGTTGCCAGGGAAGTGGGGATATCAGTCTCACGGCGGATGAGCTCATCCAGGCCGTAAAGCATAGCGCCGCCGCCAGTCAGCAGGATGCCGCGATCCATGATGTCAGCAGCCAGCTCAGGAGGCGTATCCTCCAGCACCTTCTTCACGCAGTCCACAATGCTGGTGACAGACTGGTGTATGGCCTCTGCAGCCTGGGCCGTGGTAACCTGCACATTCTTGGGCAGGCCCGTCAGCATATCCCTGCCCCGCACGTCCATAACCTCGTTCCTGGCCGTACCAAAGGCAGCGCCCACGTTCATCTTGATGTCCTCAGCCGTGCGCTCGCCAATCATCAAGTTGAACTCTTTCTTCACGTAGGCGATGATATCATCGTCGAACTTGTCGCCGGCAATGCGCAGGCTAGCGCTCTGGACGATGCCTCCCAGGGAAATCACGGCAATATCCGTGGTGCCGCCGCCGATATCCACCACCATGGAGCCGTAGGGCTCAGAAATATCCAGGCCTGCTCCCAAAGCGGCAGCCAAGGGCTCCTCGATAAGCTGGGTGCGGCGGGCGCCGGCCTGCTCAGCCGCCTCCTGCACAGCTCTCTGCTCCACCGTGGTCACCCCGGAAGGGATGCAAATCATGATGCGGGGACGGAAGACAAACCTTCTGCCCACCACCTTCTCGATAAAGTGACGCAGCATGGCCTCCGTTATATCATAGTCAGCAATGACACCCTCCCGCAGGGGGCGGATAGCCACGATATTGCCAGGAGTGCGGCCAATCATGCGGCGGGCTTCCTCACCGATGGCCAGCACCCTGTTGGTGTCCTTGTCCACGGCCACCACAGAGGGCTCCCTAAGCACAATGCCCTTGCCCTTCACGTAAACCAGCACATTGGCTGTACCCAGGTCAATACCGATATCCATATTCATGCCAAACATAA
>CAJOIN010000310.1:841-3030 GCA_905234515.1 uncultured Selenomonas sp. | reverse complement strand
TGTACTGGCTCATAATAAAAACTCCCTTCCATTTGCACAAAAAGAGGCTCCAAAAGCTTCCCTATAAAAGGACCTTGCTTCCGGAGCCTCCAATTTTTTTGGTCAGCTCTTCTTCAATTGTAAGAAGTTGTCATGTATCTTTGACATATTCATATATTACACCGTTACAACCTACATGTCAATAGGTTTTTATATTTTTTCTTAAAACCTATGAAGTATCAAACTTGTCAGATGCCGTCCCCGTCCATAAACCTCTGTTTTTCCAGCCGGTCAAAATGGGTGACATTGCCCTGCTTCACCACGATGGAGAGCCTGCCATAATAAAGGCTCTGCAACTCTCGCTGAATTGTCTGCCGCAGGTTCTTTTCTGTTTCTGCAGTCCAGGGGTTAGGCTTCATCAGCCCCTGCCAAGGATGTACCCGCATCTTCTCCGTGCGCTCCACCTGGATGAGGATGCCATTCTGGGCAATCAGAACCACTTCTCCAAAGTAAAGCTCACGCAGGAGCTCCATAATATAGCTCAAGACTTCCGCAGGTATATCTCTCATATTGCTCTCCCCTAAAGTGCGATGGGTTTATGTTACACTATTACACCTACTATGTCAATAGGTTTTATTGAAAATAGCTTAAATCACATAAAACCAGGCTGCATCAGGGTCGGCCTCTACCTCCTGAATTTCCCGCCTGCCCTGGTTGTAGCGGAGTTCCTGGTTCTTGACGCTGACCTTGGTATCCGGGGCGATGGATTTGGTCAGGAACACGTTGCCGCCAATGACGGCGCCGCGGCCGATGACAGTGTCCCCCCCCAGGATGGAAGCGCCGGAGTAGATGGTCACATAGTCCTCAATGGTGGGATGGCGCTTCTTGTTGAAAAGCTTACGGCCCCCGGAAGTGGAGAGCGCGCCGAGAGTAACACCCTGATAGATTTTCACATGCTCGCCTATCTCCGTGGTCTCGCCCACCACGATGCCAGTGCCATGATCGATCATGAAATACTTGCCAATCTTCGCTCCCGGATTGATATCAATGCCGGTCTTGCTATGGGCCAGCTCCGTCATGATGCGGGGAATCAGGGGCACCTTCATTTCGTAGAGCACATGGGCATAACGGTAGATAGTGACAGCATAGAGCCCCGGATAGGCAAAGATAATCTCGTCGATGCTCTCAGCTGCCGGGTCCCCATCGTAGAAGGCCTCCACATCGGTGGCCAGATACTCCCGAATCTCAGGGATGCGGCGCAGGAAGGCCAGGGTAATCTTCTGGGCTTCCTGACGGGTGGCCTCCAGCTTTTCCTCGTCGGGATGCTCACCATAGCGCAGGGCAATGGCAATCTGCTTGTTGAGCCGGAAGGCTATATCCTCAATGACCATGGAGAGGTTGTTGCCGATATCGTAGATGCGGTAGTGGGTGTCCTTCACAAAGCCTGGATAAGCCACCCGCACCAGCTCCTGAATCAGCTCATAGATGACCTTCGTATCCGGCTGGTTGAACACGTCCAGCTTGTCAATGGGCCGGTTCCTGCCATAGTCCTTGATAATCTCGCTGGTAATGCCATTTATCTCCGCTGAAATAAGGTCCTTCATGGTGATACTCCCTCCGACAACAGCTATTTTTTTAGGCGAAGGCACCCCTTGCCCAATCCTTCGCCAGATATGCAGAATTCACAAATATCGGCCTGGGCTTCCCCCGCCAATATCATCAGCTTCTAGTATAACACAATCCCCAAAGGTTCCAAAACCTGGCAGGCTTCAAAACCCTTGGGGACTCATGTGCTTTCCTGGGGCTTAAAAAAATTCACCCCTAATATTGCTAAGCATGCCCTTAAACTTCAAATGAAATACTCAATGGTTTTCTCAGGCGTGAGCTTGCTGCGGGTATCGAAGAGCAGCACCGCCTCACGCTCCTCCACCTTGCCTAAGGCGTAGGGACCGTCATCCTCCCGGTTGAAGAAATCAAAGGGTACGATGCGGTTGTAGGACAGGGGATGCTCCAGGGTGCAGGTGATGCCCTCAAAGGGGCATTCCGGCATGTAGTAAGGGTCGAAGAGATAGATCATTTCTCCCTCACGCCTGGTCAGCAGCACATAATGCTCCCCATCCATATTCAGCCGCACCACGGCCACGCCCCCAAGGCCCTCAGAGTGTAATTGATATGCAGATCCGCGGCTATGACCACCGCTTCTTCCTCAG
>CAJOIN010000310.1:0-809 GCA_905234515.1 uncultured Selenomonas sp. | reverse complement strand
GAGCCAGCGGGAAAGGAACATCATGGCCATGCGGGAGGTGCCGCTCTGCCCCGCCATGCCTTCCTTGCCGTAGCAGTCCAGGGAATAGAGCATGATATTCCTGAGAATTTCCGGCTGTATCTCCTCCCGCTGGAAGAGAAAGGAGAGCCCGTTCAGCAGGGAGGTGGGGCCGCAGTCATATTCTGAAATCTGATAGTGCAGGGGATTCTTCATGGCAGGCTGCCTCCTTCCTTCGGTATTTGCCTCATTAAGCCAGCTCCCCCAAGGCCCTCAGAGTATAGTTGATATGCAAATCGGCGGCTATAACCACCGCTTCTTCTTCCGGAGCCAGCCTTTCGCTGTGCAAAGGCTCCCGGGAGGCGGGCCTTTGCTCTGAGGCCACTCCCAGATGGGCATAAGCCCCCGGGCAATCCTGTAGGAACTCGGAAAAGTCATCCCCGGCAAAACCAAAGGCAGGCCGTCTCACCAGCACCGCTTTATCCTCACCCAGCAGTTCACGGGCAGTTTCCAGTACCTCGTCCCGGACTGTAGGATTATTTTCCAGAGGGACAGCAAAGCAGTCAAATTCGCATTCCACCGTCACACCGTACAGGAGTTCCGCCCCTTTTGACAGTTCTCTGATTTTCTCCTGAAGAGCCAGCCTGTTTTCCCTGGTATAGGCCCGGATGGTGCCCTCCAGCAGGGCCTCGTCAGCCACAATGTTGTAGGAAGTACCGGCCTTGAAAAGCCCCAGCCCTACCACCACGCTAGCCGCAGGGTCTATGGCCCGCCCGGATAGCTTTCCTATCTCCCCGGCCAGCATGGCCCCG
>CAJOIN010000309.1 GCA_905234515.1 uncultured Selenomonas sp. | reverse complement strand
AAATAGCTGCGTATCTTGATGAAAAATGCTCTGCCATTGACACCCTTATTGCCAAGAAAGAGCAGCTGCTTTCCGAATTGGAAACCTACAAGAAATCCCTTATCTATGAATATGTCACGGGGAAGCGGGAGGTGCCTGCATGAGTATTGAGGAGACCAACGAAAAACGCTTTGAGAAGGATATTGAATCTTTCATGCTTTCACCTGCTGGTGGTTATACGAAGAACACTTCCGCTTATGACCCCAAGTTAGGGTTGTTCACGGAAACCCTCATAGATTTCGTAAAGGATACCCAGCCGAAGGCATGGAAGCGGTTCAGCCTTCAGAACAACGGCAATTTGGAGCGGAAATTCGCCCAGGCCTTTAACCTGGCTTGCGACAGGGACGGCCTTATCCATGTGCTGCGACATGGCTTTAAGCATAAGGGGACAGAGTTCAAGGTCTGCTATTTCCAGCCAGTATCCGGGCTGAATGAAACTACGGCTGCACTTTACGAGAAGAATGTCATTACCTGTAACAGGCAATGGCATTTTTCCGAGGGTTACGACTTGTCAGTGGATATGGTGCTGGCGGTGAATGGTATTCCAGTCTTTGCCTGGGAGCTGAAGAACCAGTATACGGGGCAAACGGTGGAGAATGCCAAGCGTCAGTGGATGTATGACCGTGACCCAAGAGAAATCTGCTTCCAGTTCAACAAGCGAATCCTTGGTTATTTCTGTGTAGACCATACAGAAGTCTGGATGGCTACAAAACTGGCGGGGAAGAATACGTATTTCCTGCCCTTCAACCAAGGCTCCAACGGGGCAGGCAAGGACGGGGGCAAGGGCAATCCTCCTAACAAGGATAACTATCCTACCTCCTATCTCTGGGAGAAGGTATTCCAAAAGGACAGCATGATGGATATTCTCCAGCGGTTTATCCATTTGCAGGTCAAGGACGAGAAAAAGATTATGGACGATGAGACGGTCAAGATTACCCAGAAAAAGACGCTTATCTTCCCTCGTTTCCATCAGCTGGATGTGGTTAGGAAGCTCATCAGCCATGTAAGCGAACATGGCTCCGGCCATAATTATCTGATTCAGCACAGTGCCGGTTCCGGCAAGTCCAACTCTATTGCCTGGACAGCTTATCGTCTGGCAGGTTTGCATGACAGTGAGGATAACCATATCTTCAGCAGCGTTATTATCGTCACTGACCGTACTGTGCTTGACCAGCAGTTGCAGGAAACTATCTCCGGATTCGAGCATAAGAAAGGTTTCCTTGCGACCATCGACAAGAACAAGACTTCCCAAGACCTTAAAGACGCCATCAATGACGGCACCCGCATTATCGTTACCACCTTGCAGAAGTTCCCTGTTATCTATCAGGAAGTGGACAAGGTGGCAGGACGGAACTTTGCCATCATCGTTGACGAAGCTCATAGTTCCCAGACTGGCACGGCAGCCTTGAAGCTGAAGGCGGCCCTGGCGGATACCGAAGATGCTCTGCGTGAGTATGCGGAGCTGGAGAGCAAGGCCGAGGAGGAAGTGGATAAGGATGATAAAATCATTCGGGAAATGCTGGCCCATGGCAAGCATAAGAACCTGTCCTTCTTTGCCTTTACGGCCACCCCGAAGCCCCAGACCTTGGAGATGTTTGGCACTGAGGACAAAGACGGACAGTTCCATCCCTTTCATGTATATAGCATGAGGCAGGCCATAGAGGAAGAATTTATCATTGATGTGCTGAAGAACTACATGACTTACGATACTTGCTTCCGCATTGCCAAGTCTATGGCGGACAATCCTGAGCTGCCGGAGAGTCGGGCGACTAAGATTATTCGCAAGTATCAGAAGCTGCACCCCTACAATATCACGCAGAAAGCACAGATTATCGTGGAAACTTTCCGGGAGACAACTCAGAAAGCCATTGGTGGCAGAGGCAAGATGATGGTGGTTACGGATTCCCGTCTGGCTGCTGTGCGGTATTTACACGCTATAAGGGGCTACATCAAGACTAAGAACTATACGGACTTGGCTGTGTTAGTGGCTTTTTCCGGCTCCATTACCGATGGCGGGGAGGATGGTTCCCATATCAGTGAAAGCCAGCTGAAAGAGGAGTTCCATGAGAACGGACATATCCTCGTGGTGGCAGAGAAGTATCAGACCGGCTTTGACGAGCCACTACTTCATACCATGATAGTGGACAAGAAGCTCAAAGGCGTCAAGGCAGTGCAGACTCTTTCCCGGTTGAACCGCATCTGCGAAGGCAAGTCCGATACATTTATCTTGGATTTTGCCAACACCAAGGAAGAAATACTGGATGCTTTCCAGCCTTTCTACCAAGAATCCAGTTTGACGCAGGAGGTCAATGTAGACCTTATTTACCAGACGCAACAGGAACTGCGGGGGTATAATCTATACAGTGAGGAAGACATTGCTGCCTTTATTGCCGAATGGAACAAGACCGGCTCACAGGATGACCGGGCTTTGGGAAGGATGACCAGCGTTTTGAAGCCTGTAGCTGATGGCTACAACGAGCTGAATTCAGAGCAACGTTACCAGTTCCGTCGCCTTGTTCGCAGCTTTACCCGTTGGTATGGCTATATTACCCAGATTGTTCGCATGTTCGACAGGGATATGCAGGAGGAATACCTG
>CAJOIN010000308.1 GCA_905234515.1 uncultured Selenomonas sp. | reverse complement strand
GAGATTCTCCAGTTTTCCAAACTTTCAAATTCCATATCCAGCTCCTTTTGGCTGGCATTGGCATCTGGCATTTCTTTGTATGATTCGGCATCAAGTACGGTAACAATAACTTGCTGACCATAAGAGAGCTTTAAATTCTCTCTTTGTAGCGGACAGCATTTTGATGTAAAATCTTTGGTGAGGCAGTGTTTGCTGCCTTGCATTATGCAGTGAAGGTAAGGTGGAGTTTATGAATTACCGTGAATTGGGCAGCACCGGCCTTAAAGTCAGCGAAATCGGCATGGGCTGCGAGGGTTTCAATGAAGATAATTTTGCCATGACAGGGAAGCTCTTTGATATGGCGGAGGCGGCTGGGGTCAATTATTTTGACCTTTACGCCTCTAATCCCGACCTGCGGCGGGCGGTGGGGGCGGCCCTGCAGGGGCGCAGGGAGAAATTTATCGTCCAGAGCCATATCTGCTCCGTGTGGAAAGACGGGCAGTATCTCCGTACCCGCAAGCTGCCGGAGGTGAAGGCAGGCTTTGAGGAAATGCTGGAACTTTTGCAGACGGATTACATTGATGTGGGGATGATACATTACTGCGATGCCCTGTCTGACTGGGAGGAAATTGTGCAGGGGGGCGTGCTGGACTACGCCAGGGAATTGAAGTCCCAGGGGCGCATCCGCCATATCGGCCTCAGCAGCCACAATCCCCAGGTGGCCCTGAAAGCCGTGGAAAGCGGTAATATCGAGGTGCTGATGTTCAGCGTGAATCCCTGCTATGACCTGCAGCCGGCCTCGGAGGATGTGGAGGAGCTGTGGGCGGCCAAAAATTATGAGGGAAACCTTACCAATATGGACCCGGACAGGCAGCGCCTTTATGAAACCTGCCAGCGTCTGGGTGTGGGCATCACCGTGATGAAGTGCTTTGGCGGCGGCGACCTGCTGGATGCGAAGCTTTCTCCTGCCGGGGTTGCCCTGACGGTGAATCAGTGCATCCACTACGCCCTGTCACGCCCTGGGGTGGCCGTGGTGCTGGCCGGTGCCCACAGCGAGGAGCAGTTCCGCAGGAGCCTGGCCTATGAGGAGGCCACGGAGGAGGAGAAAGACTATGCCCTGGCCTTTGCCTCCTTCCCCAAGATAAGCTGGACAGGCCATTGCATGTATTGCAGCCATTGCGCTCCCTGTCCCCAGAAAATAGATGTGGCCTATGTCACGAAATTCCTGAACCTGGCCCTGGCTCAGTCGGGGGTGCCGGAAACCGTGCGGGAGCACTACAAAGTCCTGGAGCACCATGCGGGGGAGTGCGTGCAGTGCGGCGTTTGTGAAACACGCTGCCCCTTTGGGGTGGAAATCAGGGCGAATATGAGGAAGGCCAAGGAAATCTTTGGTTACTGAGTCTATAGCGAATAAGCATAGCTTGCTATTTTGCATAGGTATTTGTATTAGCAGCATTTCCCTGATATACTCAAATCAGTAAAAAATAAGCCTTATGGGGAGGTTGCGTTATGAAAAAGTCCTTGAAGATTTTGCTTGCAACGATGCTGTGTGCAGGAGTGATGAACATGGGAATGGGGGCTGAGGCGGCTATGCAGGGGCAAAATGTCATGCAAAGTGCAGAGAAGCAGGGAGATCGGGCTATCAAGGCGGAGAAGCTAAAGCTTACAGATAAGTGGGATAAGGTTTTCGCCAAAAGCGACAAGGTTGACCATCGCAAGGTGACTTTTGTGAACCGCTATGGCATCACCCTGGCGGCGGATATGTATATACCCAAGGGAGCCAAGGGCAAGCTGCCCGCCCTGGCAGTCAGCGGCCCCTTCGGGGCGGTCAAGGAACAGTCCTCCGGCCTCTATGCCCAGGAGATGGCAGAGCGGTGCTTTGTGACCATTGCCTTCGACCCCTCTTTTACCGGGGAGAGCGGCGGCCAGCCCCGCTTTGTGGCTTCGCCGGACATCAATACCGAGGATTTCTCGGCGGCGGTGGATTTCCTCTCCACCCAGGATAATGTTGACCCGGAGCGCATCGGCATCATCGGCATCTGCGGCTGGGGCGGCATGGCCCTCAATGCGGCGGCTATAGATACCCGCATCAAGGCAACGGTGGCTTCCACCATGTACGATATGAGCCGGGTCACGGCTAATGGCTACTTTGACAAGGAAAAGTATGCAGACACATTAGCCAGGGAACGCCAGGCAAACCGTCAGGCCCTCAATAAGC
>CAJOIN010000307.1:2232-2732 GCA_905234515.1 uncultured Selenomonas sp. | reverse complement strand
AAATTGCTACACAAAATTATAGAGTACACAAACTTAACCCTAATTCCGAATCTATTACAGGTATGTGATATTATGGAGAAAGATACATTATACGCATATAAGTTAAAGAAAGGTGCTTGTACGCTTCAACGTATAAGAAATATTGAGAGTGCTGAAATAACAGGAGCCGATGAGGAACGCAAACTGAGAATCAGGCAGATTCTTACCCAGTTGAATATCACGGATTTTGAGCAGCAGCTAATCTTTGACAGAATGCAGATGCCATTTGCCGCGCTGGCTCTCATATTCATGTGCCTGTCGGGACAGATAAGCAATTACCTGCTGGCAGCTGTGGCAGGGGGAGGAGGCTTTCTTCTGTTGGCTCTGCTTACCAAGGGTGTTATCGGCGGGGGGGACATCAAGCTGATATTTGTCATGGGCTTATGGCTGGGAGCGGAAAAGCTCCTGCAAGTCATTGCAGGAGGCTTCATCCTCTCGGGGCTGGCAGCCGGGGTGATGCT
>CAJOIN010000307.1:0-2198 GCA_905234515.1 uncultured Selenomonas sp. | reverse complement strand
TGGGAGATTGTAAGTTAGGGCGTGTTGATTAAATGAACTTGGCCCAGATTTATGGGGATTGGCTGTCCATTGCTAGGCGACAAACCACAGGCATAGCGACGCGAAGCTAGTCCTTTAGGGCGGGGCTATGTCGAGGATTTGTCAACGACGCAGGGACAGTCAAGACCCGTGAAGATGGGCTGAGTGAATTAATCAACACGCCCTAGTCCCTGTCCTCCGCCACCTTGCAGTTGTCTCCCCCTTCCTGCTTGGCCTGATAGAGGGCAGATTCTGCGGCGTGGTAGAGGATTTGGAAGGTCTTGCCGTTTTGGGGCACCAGGGCTACCCCTATGCTGGCGGTAAGGCCCAGGTGCCTGCCCTCCAGCCTCAGATCCCTGGCTGCCATGAGGATGGCCAGGCCTTTCTTTTCGATGATGGAGGTGTCCTTCAGCTCGTCCAGCACCACCATGAAGCAGTCTCCCTCTATCCTGCCCACTGCATCGCTGTTGCGGAAGACCTGGGAGAGGGCGGTGCCAAAGGTGGAGAGGAGCCTGTCGTGGTGCTGGCTGCCCACCTGCTGGCAAAGGGCCTGGAAATGGTCCAGGTCGATGAGGTACATGGCCAGGTAGCCGGGATGGCCTCCTCGCTGGTACTGCTGCAGCTTCTGTCGGCAGATTTCCTCCATGGCCCCACGGCTGAAAAGGTCGGTGACGGGGTCCCGCTCCGCCGCCTTTTGCAGCATTTCCTGAGCCCTGTGCATCTCGTTCAGGGCCAGGGCCATCTCCCCGATTTCATCGTTGTCGTAGACGTGGATCTTGTCGATTTTCTTGTGGCCGTTGGCGATTTTCTTGATGGTTGTGTAAATGTCCTGGAGGGGGCGCAAGGCCCGGCGGGAGAGGGGGTAGGCGGCCATGGCCACCAGGAGCATCACCAGCAGGCCTATCGCCACCATGCTGAGCACCTGCCCTCTGATCTGGGCAGACAGATAGCGATAGGGCATCACCGTGACGATGGTCCAGCCCGTGGGGCCGTTCCTGGTGTAGCTCACCAGGCAGTCCTCCCCGTTTGCCATGAGCCTATCAGAGCCCTGGCTGCTTGAGAGGGAGGGGGCCAGGGCGGAAAAATCCCTGGCCTCCTTCATGTCTTCGGAGGAAAACATATTGTAATCCGAGTGGGCCACTACCTGGCTCTCACGGTCAAGGATTACGATGGAGGTCATGTCCTCTGCATGGCGCTTGACGAAATCCTGGATGGCGCTGAGGGAGTAGTTGCGCTGCAGCATGCCAATGGGCTTTTGGTGCTGGTCAAAGATGGGCACCTCCAGCACGGTGATGATTTCCCCTGTGGACATGCTCACCATGATGTCGGACACATGGTCCCGGCCCGCCATGGCCTCCTTGAAATGCTGGCGGCTGGCGATGTTCACCAGGGGGGCTCCGTCTGTGCGTACCAGCTGCTGGCCCCGGGCATCGGTGATGGCGATGAGGCTCTGGTCTTTGAAGAGCTGGTTGGTGTCGCTGAGGGTGCTGCGCACCAGCTGCTCCAGCTCCGGGGTGGGATTCTGGACGTACTGCTTGATGAAGGGGGTGGTGGCCAGGGCATGGAGGGCGAAGAAGTTCCTGTCGTCCACGGCAGTGAGGTGTTCGCTGACCATGGTGCTCTTCAGCTGGGTCTGCTCCAGAGCCGCCCTTTCCATTTCCCCGCTCATGCGGAGGCTGATAAAGGCAATGATGATGATGACGGGCAGGATGCCCATGGCGGTGAGAAGCAGGAATAACTTTTTTTGTATGACTTTTTTGCTCATCTTTGTGCACCTTCTCTACGCAAGCGTCTAAACAGATGTGACACGGTTTTTTGGCAACGCATATATCAAAATCTCGCTATCCTGCACTATTCGATACAGACCATGAGCTTTCCTGCCTTCTGTTTGGAGTAAATTTCCTCATGGAGTAGATGATTGTATTTTTTGTCATCTATGTACCATATTGGCACACATTAGTATTGCGGGGGGGACTCCTATGATATACTTTACATAAATATTCTCTATGGAAAAATCTGAATAATTGATGTATAATATATACGCATAATGGTTATCTAATAAAAAAAACGCAGTTGACCAAAACCCAAAAAAGCTCCCGGGGATAGGAGCGGTGTTGCGGGCAGCATGCGGACGAAGGATAGAAGGGGATGCTCATGTTTAATAAGCTTTTAAACGCCCT
>CAJOIN010000306.1 GCA_905234515.1 uncultured Selenomonas sp. | reverse complement strand
GGCAGCGAAGCTGATGGATATTCTCCAGCCGGGAGATACGGTTTTGTTCAAAGGCTCCAGAGGTATGCAGATGGAGAAGATTATTGATTTGATAAAGTAAATACCGTCTGTTCATTTTCTTTGGCGCAAAGAAAACGAACCAAAAGAAACAGCGAGCCTGCGCCACTTCACGTGGCTTAAGCTCGCGGCGCCCATCCTTGGGCGCCAGGGACGAGGTGCGAAAGACTGTTTAGTTGTCCTTTAGTTGACGGTACAGGAGCTTACATTTAGAAAGAGGCGTTTTTGTTGGATAATAGCCTGGTTGTGGCAGCGGCGGTGGCGGCTGGTTTTGTGCTGATTACTGGCCCGTTTTTTATTCCCTGGCTTCATAAGCTGAAGTTTGGGCAGAGCATTCGTGAGGAGGGGCCTCAGAGCCATCAGGCCAAGAGTGGTACTCCTACCATGGGAGGCATCATGATTATCCTGGGGATTACCCTGGGGACTCTGGCGGCGGCTCCCTGGACGCCGGAGGTTATGTTGGCTCTCTTTATCATGCTGGGGCATTTTGCTTTGGGCTTTTTGGACGACTACATCAAGGTGGTCAAGAAGCGGAACCTGGGCCTGAAAGCCAAGCAGAAGCTGCTGGGGCAGATTGTCATCGCTTTGGTGACCATCTATATCGGAACCAGGGAACTGGGCATTGATACCTCCATCTGGCTGCCTGTGCTTGATTCGGCAGTAGATATCGGCTTTGGTTATTATCTCTTGGTGCTCTTTGTGCTGGTAGGTACCTCCAATGCGGTGAACCTGACAGACGGCCTGGATGGACTGGCTTCCGGCACCATGGCGGTGGCAGCCAGCTGCTACGGAGTGGTCTGCGCCCTTATGGGTCATAGTGACCTGGTTGTTTTCTGCGTAGCTATCGTGGCAGCCTGCCTGGCCTTCCTGCGTTTCAATGCCCATCCTGCCAAGGTCTTTATGGGAGACACTGGTTCCCTGGCCTTGGGCGGTGCTTTTGCCGCAGTGGGTATTCTCACCCATACGGAAATCCTGCTGGCTGTTATCGGCCTGATTTTCGTCTGCGAGGCTATGTCCGTTATCATGCAGGTAAGCTATTTCAAGGCTACCGGAGGCAAGAGGATTTTCCGCATGAGTCCCCTTCACCATCATTTTGAATTGGGTGGCTGGTCAGAGACGAAGGTTGTCTTTGTGTTCTGGTCTGTGGGGCTGCTGGCAGGCATTGCCGGACTGATGATGATAAAGTAAGAGGTGCATAAAATGGAGCTGGAGTTAGCAGGGAAAAAGGTGCTGGTCATCGGGGCCGGCATCAGCGGTTTTGCCGCAGCCAAAACGGCTAAGAGCTTGGGAGCAGAAGTGACCTTGAGTGACGCCAAGGCAGAGAAGGACCTTAAGTACGATTTTGCTGAGCTGCGTCAGGCAGGCATCGAACTGGTCTTTGGTCCCCAGCAGAAGAATCTGCTGGAGGGTAAGGATATGGTAGTGGTGTCTCCTGCTGTGCCTGTGAAGGTACCCATCATCAAGGCGGCTTATGACCAAGGCATCAGGGTACTCTCAGAGGTGGAGATGGCCTATGAGCTGGGCAAGTCTCCCTTTGCCGCGGTCACTGGCACCAATGGCAAGACCACTACGGTGACCCTGCTTGGGAGGCTCCTGGCTTCCCACTACACCGAGGCAAAGACTGGGGTGGGCGGCAATATCGGCATTCCCCTGGTAGAAGAGGCCCTGCGGGTAGGCAAGGGCGGCGCCATTGCGGCGGAGATTTCCAGCTATCAGATGGAGGCCACCCAGGACTTCCATCCCCATGTGGCGGCGGTACTGAATGTGACCCCTGACCACATTGTGCGCCATGGCTCCATGGAGGTCTATCAGCAGATGAAGGAGCGCATGTTCGCTCAGCAGACGGCTGAGGACTTCCTGGTGCTGAACTATGACGACCCCCATACCCGGGGCATGGCTGAGCGGGCCAAGGGAAAGGTCTGCTATTTCAGCCGTCAGGAGGAGCTGTCTGAGGGTGCCTGTGTCTGAGGGAGCCTGCCTCCGCCAGGCAGACAACCGCCTGGTAATCATCTGGGAAGGAAAGCTCCATGAGCTTTGCACCGTTCAGGAACTGGGCATCAAGGGCAGCCATAATGTGGAAAATGCCCTGGCTGCAGCAGCCTCTGCTTTCCTGATGGGAGCCGCGGCTGAGGAAATGGTGCCTGTGCTGAAATCCTTCCGTGGAGTGGAACACCGCATAGAGCCGGTGCGTGAGCTGGGAGGGGTGGCTTATTACAATGATTCCAAGGCCACCAACACGGATTCTGCCATCAAGGCCTTGGAGACTTTTCCGGGCCATATCATCCTTTTGGCAGGGGGAGAGACGGACCTGACGGAGTTCATGGCCCTGGTGAAGGAACGCTGTGATGAGCTGATTCTTTTGGGAGCAGCGGCTGAGCGTTTTCAGCAGGAAGCCATAAAGAACGGTTATCCTGAGAAGCATATCCACATGGTGGGCTTCTCCATGGAAAAGGCTGTGGAAAAGGCCCATGAGCTGGCGGCGCCTCCCCAGGTGGTGCTGCTTTCTCCTGCCTGTGCCAGCTTCGATATGTACGAAGGCTTCGAGGCCCGGGGCAGGGACTTTAAGAGATTAGTGCAGGAACTTTCCTGACGGAAGAGGAGAGTTATTTTGAGAATCATCGTTTCTGGTGGCGGCACAGGGGGACATATTTACCCGGCCATCACCCTGATAAATACCATCAAGGAAAAGTGCCCTGGGGCGGAGTTCCTTTACGTGGGAACCAGGCAGGGGCTGGAGGCGGACATAGTGCCCAAAGAGGGACTGCCCTTTGCCACTGTTGACCTGCAGGGCTTTGAGAGGCGCCTGACTCCCAAGAACTTTTTGAGGGCAGGCAAGGCCGTGGCGGCTGTGGCCAAGGCTGCCAAGCTGGTCAGGGATTTCCGTCCTGATGCGGTCATAGGCACCGGGGGCTATGTCTGCGGCCCTGTGCTGATGGCGGCCAGCCTGATGAAGATTCCCACCCTGATTCAGGAGCAGAACGTGCTGCCCGGCATTACCAACAAAATCCTGGCCAGATTCGTCACCAGGATTGCCACAGGCGCCGAGGCGGCCCTGAAGGCTTTCCCTCAGGACAAGGCTGTCTTTACCGGCAACCCCATCCGTAGGGAGGTCATGGCGGCGGAGCGCCAGGAGGGGGCGGCGGCCTTTGGCTTTGACCCTGCCAAGAAGACCATATTCGTGGTCGGCGGCAGCCTCGGAGCCGGGACGCTGAACAGGACGATGAAGAAATGGATCGTGGAGAAGAGCGCTACAGCTGACTACCAGGTGCTCTGGCAGAACGGAAAATACTACAAGGACAGCGTGAACGCCTTCATGGAGAAGCATAAACCCGCCAACGTCGTGAACCTGGATTTCATCAAGAGGATGGATCTGGCTTACGCCGTTGCCGACATACTTATTTCAAGGGCCGGGGCGGGTACGATTTCGGAACTTTGTGTTGCCGGAAAAGCAACCATATTCGTACCTTCGCCTAATGTTGCAGAGGACCATCAGAGGCACAACGCCATGGCCCTCGTGGAGAAGGATGCGGCCATGATGGTGCTCGACAGCGAAGCGGAAGAAAAACTGATGGATACAGCCGAAGCTCTGCTTAATGACAGTGAGAAGATAGCCGCCATGGAGCGCAACATCCTCCTCCTTGGCAAGAAGGACGCAGCTGACAGGATAGCACAGATGGTGCTGGAAATGATAAAGAAGGATTAGAAGATGTACGAAAACTATTATTTCTTAGGAATCGGCGGCATTGGCATGAGTGCCATCGCCAGATATTTCAAGCATAACGGAAGGAATGTGTCCGGGTATGACCGCACGCCCTCGCCCCTGACTGCGAAGCTGGAGCAGGAGGGCATCGAGGTGCATTACGAGGACAGGCCCGACCTCATCCCCTTCGACATAGACAATACCTTTGTTATATATACTCC
>CAJOIN010000305.1 GCA_905234515.1 uncultured Selenomonas sp. | reverse complement strand
GGAGCTTGGCTTTACCTATCGCTTTGGCGGGCCCACCTGTCTGGCTGGTGATATTATAGGCGAATATTCCTTTGCGGAGCCCTTGCAGGCAGGTGAGCGGGTAATTTTCTGCGATATGGCCATCTATACGATGGTGAAGACGAATACCTTCAACGGATTGCCCCTGCCCTCTATCATCGCGGTGGACAGGTCTGGGGACTGGGCCATAGTTAAATCCTTCGGCTATGAGGAATTTGAGCGCAGGGTTTGACAGACCCGGCCTTACATGGTAGAATTGTAAAAATTTAGCTGCATATATTAAGAAAGAAGGGGTTAGGTTGGCATTCTACTTCAAGGAACCATCGCATACTTTCGGGGAATATCTGCTGGTGCCGGGCTATTCGTCTGACAAGTGCATTCCGGCGAATGTGTCCCTGAAAACGCCGCTGGTGAAGTTCAGGAAGGGCGAGGAGCCGAAAATCGCCATGAACATTCCCATGACATCGGCCATCATGCAGGCCGTGTCCAATGATACCATGGCCATTGCCCTGGCCAAGGAGGGCGGTGTTTCCTTCATCTACGGTTCCCAGAGCATTGAAGAAGAAGCGGCTATGGTGGCCCGTGTCAAGAGCTATAAGTCCGGCTTTGTCAGCAGTGACTCCAATATCATGACCACCACGACCCTGGGGGAGATTCTGGAGCTCCTTGCCCGGACGGGTCATTCCACCATGGCGGTGACGGAGGACGGCACGGCGACGGGCAAGCTCCTGGGCATCGTGACCAGCCGTGATTACCGTCTGTCCCGCATGAGTCTTGATACCCAGGCGGGCACCTTTATGACGAAGTTCGAGGATCTCGTCTATGCAGATGCGGATACCACGACCCTTTCCCAGGCCAATGACATGATCTGGGAGCATAAGCTGAACATGCTGCCCCTGGTTGATAAGCAGCAGCGCCTGCGCTACATGGTCTTCCGCAAGGACTATACGGACAACAAGGAAAACAAGTTTGAGCTGCTGGACTCCGGCAAGCGCTATATCGTGGGGGCGGGCATCAATACCCGGGACTATGCGGAGCGGGTGCCCGCTCTCCTGCAGGCCGGGGCGGATGTGCTGTGCATTGATTCCTCGGAGGGCTTCTCCGAGTGGCAGCGCATTACCTTGCATTACATTCATGAGCATTTCGGCCCGGATGTGAAGGTGGGGGCCGGCAATGTGGTGGATGCCGATGGCTTCCGCTTCCTGGCCGAGGCCGGGGCGGACTTTATCAAGGTGGGCATTGGCGGCGGCTCTATCTGCATTACCCGTGAGACGAAGGGCATTGGCCGTGGCCAGGCCACGGCGCTGATTGATGTCTGTGCCGAGCGCGATAAGTATTATGAGGAGACGGGGGTCTATATCCCGGTCTGCTCCGATGGCGGCATTGTGCATGACTACCATATGACCCTGGCCCTGGCCATGGGTGCCGATTTCCTGATGCTGGGACGCTACTTCTCCCGCTTCGATGAGAGCCCCTCCGATAAAATCAAGCTGAACGGCAATTACTACAAGGAGTATTGGG
This sequence comes from uncultured Selenomonas sp., assembly GCA_905234515.1. Classification (GTDB taxonomy): domain Bacteria; phylum Bacillota; class Negativicutes; order Selenomonadales; family Selenomonadaceae; genus Selenomonas_B. Next base: position 687 of record CAJOIN010000305.1, on the reverse strand, counting down.
GCGAAGGCTCGAACCGGGCGCGCAACTGGCAGCGCTACGATTTGGGCGGCGCGAAGAAGCTGTCCTTCGAGGAGGGGGTTGACTCCTATGTGCCCTATGCAGGCTCCCTGAAGGACAATGTGGGAGTGACCACGGCGAAAATCCGCTCCACCATGTGCAACTGCGGTGCCCTGTCCCTGCCGGAGTTCCGTGACAAGGCACGCCTGACCCTGGTTTCCGCCACTTCCATTGTGGAGGGCGGTGCCCATGATGTCATCCAGCGGGATAAGCTGGGCCGTGAGTAAGGGGGATAAAGCCAGATGAGGACTATTCACACAGACAAGGCACCTGCCGCAGTGGGCCCCTATAGCCAGGCCATCCAGGCGGGGGGGATGCTCTACCTGTCCGGGCAGATTGCCATAGATCCGGCTGCGGGCAAGATCGTTGCCACGGATATTGAGGGCCAGGCAGAGCAGTGCTGCAGGAATGTGGAGGCCGTGCTGGCGGCAGCAGGCTCCGATATGAAGCATGTGGTGAAGACCACCTGCTTTCTGGCGGAGATTGGGGACTTCCAGAAGTTCAACGCAGTCTACGAGAAGCATTTTATTTCCAAGCCGGCCCGTAGCTGCGTGGCGGTGAAGGATTTGCCGGCCGGTGCCCTCTGCGAGGTGGAGGCCATCGCAGCTCTTGACTGATACCGGGGCATAA
>CAJOIN010000304.1 GCA_905234515.1 uncultured Selenomonas sp. | reverse complement strand
GGCCTGCCACCGAAACCTCCTCTCTGCCGTGCAGTATCTCCAACGCCTTCTTGTAGAGTTCTGCCAGCTGATAGCTACGCTGCTCATCAAAATCCTGTGCAGGCTCAAACTCCAGAGCCCCCATACTTCTCTTACCTATGAATGAGAGCTTGTCAACCGATGTAATCTCCCAACTGCGAACATTGTTTTCCGCCGCCCAGGCATCAAAGACAGCATTTCCCCATCGCCCGGGCAGCGAGTCGGCAATGAAAGCCGGCAGCCCATGGAACACATCGTCGTTGGCCAGTCCGTAGATGGGTAGGCGGTTACGCGGGTCTTTGATGGATGCTGACAGCGGCGCGATGTCCAGCCCTGCCTTGATGAATTCAGGATGGTAGTTGAACACAGCCCTTTTCCTACGCTCGTCCCAGTAGAGGCTTCCCACTTCCTGCCCCCAGAGCATCACCCTAACTATATTACTTTGCATGTCTTACTCTTTTACGCTTTCCTTGCTGAATCTTAAGCAGCTCGTATGGTGATACTGGAATCTCAGGCAACACCTCGTCTAAGCCCTGAGCAAAGTCAATGGCCTTTAAGAGGGCTATAAATATAGCCAGCGATAAATTATATAACTGTCCGTTCTCAAATTTCCGGATGGTGATGACACTAACGCCCGACTTGTCCGCCACTTCTTTTTGTGTCATGTCGCAAGCGATGCGGTAGTCCTTGAACCGTTCGCCAAACGTGGCTACAATCTCAGGGGTTGTCAGATCCAATATACTTCCTTCATGTTTCATAACGCAAAAGTAAGTATATTTTCTGTTACAGCCAACTTTATAGGATAAAGAATAATTTTCTTACGGTTAAAAAGAGACATACAAGGACATAGCCCACAAGGTTATGTCTTCAGTTTTCAAGAAAAACAAGCACTATCCGACAACAATCCGTACGTTCCTCTTATCATCTGGAGGCTGCTTCGTACGTCAATACTCTTACCTTCAACCGCATCAAGGAACGCCTTAATCTCGCCGTAAAACCCTTGGGTATAGACCTGGTTATTTGTCAGCCCACCCATAATATGACAGGACTGGAACAGAACTTTCTCAACCGTATGATGCGGTAAGACTTTTTCCATAGGAACGGAAAACAGTTTAACGGGTCTTGGCCGGTATGTCAGCCGTTCCATATTCCCCAGGCGGAATATACCTGAACTTGTGCAAACTGAAAGAGTTTCCTCGGCATCATTCCATGAGTAAGCAGTAGAGAGTTCAAGAGTCCCCACTGTATTCCCGTGGCGCAGCATCAGGATATATGAGCAGTCAGCAACCTTACGGCATGCCAGAACCTCAGCCTTGCCAAAAAGGTATGTCACCATATCCAGCGGGTGGATATACAGATCAAGCAAGGCATTACCCTCAGGATAAGTCCCTGTGCAGTAGTGAAGATCATAATTAGTGACATGCCCCCTGCGCAGCCGTTTCTTTAGCACCTGCACGGCAGGTGCATACCGTTTCTGCAGCCCGACCATCGCCACCTTGGAGCCCTTAATCTCCTGTAGCTCTATCAGCAACTCCAGTTCATCCAAAGTCTCACAAGGAGGCTTCTCAATAAACAGAGACTTGCCGCTATGAAGCACCTTTGACGCAATACGGAAATGAGCTGATGGGGCAGCTGACACAAAAATCCCGTCAATCTCCTTATCATCCAGAATCTCATCAAGAAAGACAGTAGCTTTCACATCGTGAAACCGGCTCTCTACCAGCCGGGCCTTGCGCTCAGACGTGACACATATATATTTCAACCTGACTCCAAGATACCTCAGCACCGGATACAGGTTGCAGATAGAATGTTGTCCCATCCCTACAAATGCATATTGTCCGCTGTAGCTCTGGTTCATGTAGTGCTCTGTCCGCATTCTCTTATACCGCTCAATCATCTTGTTAATCATAATCTCTTCCCCTTTAGAAATTGTCTGTATGTCATTCTGTTATCCTTGGTCCACCGGTATTGTCCATAAAATTTCTCAATCAGCCATTCACACTAACAATCGAAAAAGAAAAAGAATGGTATGAAAAAATCTATCTGCCTGATGAAACGCAGGGATTTATGATTGGAATCGATAAAAAATCTGGCGAGCCGTTTGGAACTCTCGGCTGGACTGAATTGAAAAATGGACGCTGTATAATTGGGAGACTCCTCGTTGGAATTCCTGATAAATTCACTTTTCAATTTCCCGAACATCGGTATT
>CAJOIN010000303.1 GCA_905234515.1 uncultured Selenomonas sp. | reverse complement strand
CGATTTACACCCTATACCGGCAGCTGAAAAATTCCGGCATTATTTGAGCATTTAAGCGTAAAAGTTAAATAATCTGAGTGCAATACCTTTAGCAATATGGTATAATGAGTATAATCAATAGGAAAGAAGCGGAAAGGTATGCTTTGCTGCTGCACCGCCGTATGGCCGGGAGGGAGGGGCATATGTATGCAGGACAATAAATATATGACGCCTTACCTTGTGCACCTGCTTGCAGACAATGCTGCCTTTATGGGCCATGTGACACCCTATATCGCAAAGCATAAGCGGGAGTATCGTCAGGCCTGGGCCAATGAGCGCTTTGTGCGTCATCCTTATCTGGAAAGCTTCCCTCCGTCCCAGGTGGAGATGAACTGGAAGGCGGCTGCTTTCTTGGGCATGCTGACGGAGAAAAAACTGCTGGATCTCCTGGCGGAGTGCTTTCCAAAGCTCAAGCGCATTTATGCCAGGGGCAAGTTCAGCGTGTATACTAAATCTCTGGCCAAATCGGAGGGTGGGTTGGAAGGTGAAGGGCTGCTGCAGGAAGCGGCTTTGTACCTGTATTACAAATTGGCGCGCTTCGGTGTGGATGCGGCCGCCAAGGATGACAGGCTCAGCGAGTGCGCGCAGCAGATACGCAAGGAGATACGCCAGCGCCCCAAGGTGGAGCCCCGGAGCGGCCCGGAAGCGGATGCCAAGGCCTTTACCATGCGCCTGCTGCATGAGAAAATGGTGAATCTTGACCTAGAGGAGCGCATTGCCAGCATGCGCGAACAGGCCCATGCCGAGTATGGCGTGACCATTCGCCGCCAGCAGGACAACCTGCAATATCTGAGGAAGCAGTATGAGGCCACGCGCCGCCTGTATGAAATGCTTGCGCAGCAGTACAGGGGGCTGGCGGAGCAGATGCGCAAGATGTGCGAGATACGTGCGCACAGCGAGGGGCTGAAATCCGATGACCCTGTATACCAGCGCGGGCGAAGGTTCCCCACGGGGACGGTGCTGTTCGGCGGCACGGTCATGTGGGCCAGGAATTTCTACAAGCTGCACCCGAATGTGGTCGTCTATGTGGGAGATGGGGATTTTCCGGCAGAGGCCATCAATGGGATGGTGCCGCTGGTGCTGGTCAATCGTGAAAATCTTTCCGTTGCCGTGCTCAGCAAGATACGCAAGCTGCTGCGACAGCACAAGGTGCCCTATGAATTCGTGGGCAGACAGATAATGAAAAACAGCCGTTAAGAAAATAGGGCAGAGGGCCTCCGGTAAAATTCCGGGGGCCTTTTGTGGCGGAAATATCCATTCCGGCAATTATTTTGTCACAATGAGCAGGAAAAAAGGGGCTTTTGTCGAATTGTGAAGTTTGTAAGCAGAGTTCCTTAGTAGGGGTGGGTTTTGTTTGTTCAAGGAAGCGTTTGCGGGGATGCCGCGCAAGTTGGCGAGGAATCTCCTGCTCCTGGCGCTGCTCACAGTGACGGGGCTGGTCGGCAGCGGCGGGGCTCATCTTCTGGGGGCGCTGTTCATAGGCTATCTTGCGGCGGCAATCTATCTGGGGACGCTGGTCTCCCGGACAGCTCGCAGCGCGGGGCTCTCCGTGGGCGGTGCCAAGCGGGAGATGCTGGTGGGTCTCATCCTGCGGCTGCTGGCGCTGGCCCTGATCCTCTCTGTGGCCGCGCATATCTCGGTGCAGATTTTTGCTGTCTGTGCCCTGGGGTTCTTCAGCGCCTATATCCTGGCGCTGGGCACGCTCATTCACCATAATTTCCGCTAGGGACGGGCTTGACCGTTTCATAGAGGGAGCATGAGCTCCCTGGGCGGGGGGTTGAAACATCCCTGTCCCAAAAATATGGGGGCATTAGTCCTGAAAGGGGGTAGATGTTATGCAAGGTGAAATCATCCATCGCGGAACAGAGCAAATCCTGGGGATGACTTTCAATATGGAGACGCTGTACATGACCTGGCTGGCCATGGCTATCACGCTCATCATCGCATACCTGGCGGTGAGGAACCTGAGCCTGGTGCCCCGTGGCTGGCAGAACGCCGTAGAGATTGTCATCGAAGGGCTGCACGGGCAGATGGAGGGCACGATGGGAAAGGGCGGACGCTTCCTGGCGCCGTTCATCATTTCGCTCTTCCTGTTCCTTCTGGTCTCGAACTATTTGGGGCTGATTCCCACATTCGCCTCGCCGACGAATGACCTGAACACGACCTTGGGGCTGGCGCTCCTGGTCAT
>CAJOIN010000302.1 GCA_905234515.1 uncultured Selenomonas sp. | reverse complement strand
CCCCCGCCGCTGCGGGGGAGCCTTCCTTACGCCTGAGCCTTATTTTACTCTCTTGACATTATCACCATAAATGGTTTTGAAGTCATTCTTCATGGACACGGGAATCCAGCCGTTCTCAGCGCAAGACTTGTACATCTTGTCAGCCTTGGCGGTGTCCCCCAGTTCCCTCTCCAGGTCATCACAGCAGAGGGAGAAGGCCAGGGCCTTGTACTTGTTACCATTGATGGTGTAGTTGAACATGCTGGAGTCGCCGGAGCTGTTACCAAAGGCCAGCACGGGCTGACGGCCGATTTCCTGGGCGATGTTGGACACCTTGTTCATCTTCACATCCTTCAGGATGAACTGCCCCCGCACCAGATGGTCATTTTTCTTGTAAACATAATCAAGGCCGTCTGTGTCACCCTGGCCGGAAGCCAGCACCCAGGCATCGGTGCCGATGAAGTGGTCCTTCTCGATGTCCATAATGCCATCGCAGAGGATGCGCAGGGCTTCCCTGTCGCTGCCGGAAACGATATAGACCTCAAAGTCATTCTCTTCCAAATAAGATACCACTTCCACCATGGGCAGGTAGAATTCCTCCCCGCGGGTCAGGTTGGTAAGGCCCTCCGCCGGGCTGTTCATGAACTTCTTCACCCATGCCTCATACTCAGCGGGAGTCATGCCTGCAAAGACCGAGGCCTGAGACATGGCTTCTTTGCGCTCCATATCCTCGGGAATCTTGCCCTTTTCGATGGCATCTTTTACCACCAGGGCGTAGTCATGGTCCTCCTGGGAGGGAGTATAGGTGGGGTCATTGAGGGCCCTTTCCAGGTACATCATCCACTCGAAGTAGCAAGGGGTGCGCTCTCCCAGGAGGGTGCCATCCAGGTCAAAGACTGCTATGCGGTCCTCTTCCGGGATGTAGTTCTTGCTCTTCTTGTCAGTCACGTCCTCCACATATTTCACCAAGGCCTGATAGGACTTGGCATCCTTATTCCAGTACTTGAAATCCTTGGCGGATTCCACATGGATAGCAGCCAGGTCCGCCCGGCTTGCCGCCTCCACACCGCCTGCTACGCCAAAGGCAAAGCTCATGGCCACCAGGCTCGAACAAATTTTCTTCCAGGTTTTCCTTTTCATCTTCATTTAAAGACCTCCTAGAAACATAGATAAGAAAATACAGCACATGGGTATTTTATCATACTTCCCCGGCCTAATCTACATATTTTAGATTCTATTGCAATTTTTCAGACTAATTGACAAAAAGCCCCCTATGGGCTATGCTAGATTCTAGTTTTGTTTAAGTTTACATATTTTACAGGTAGTTAGGAGAATAGCTATGTCAGAAGCACAGGAACCAAAGAAAATCATCCTCAGCGGCATCCAACCCACGGGTATCTTTACCCTGGGCAATTACCTGGGAGCGGTGAAGAACTGGCGACAGATGCAGTCTGACTACAAATGCTATTATTTCATTGCCGACCTCCACTCCCTGACGGTGCATATCGACCCGAAGCTCAGAAAGCAGCAGAGTCTCCAGGCCTTCGCCCTGCTCCTGGCCTGCGGCCTTGACCCGGAGGAAAGCCTGATTTTCGTACAGAGCCATGTGCCCACCCATGCGGAAATGGGCTGGATTCTGGCCTGCTGCTCCCAGTTCGGCGAGCTTAGCCGCATGACCCAGTTCAAGGACAAGAGCGCCAAGCACCCGGAGAACATCAATGCGGGCCTTTTCACCTATCCCTCCCTGATGGCCGGCGACATACTGCTCTACCAGGCAGACTATGTGCCCGTGGGCGCTGACCAGACCCAGCACTTGGAATTCACCCGTGACATCGCCGCCCGCTTCAACCATGTGTACGGCGAGACCTTCAAGCTGCCGGAAGGATATTTCCCGAAGCTCGGGGCCCGGGTCATGAGCCTCCAGGACCCCACCTCCAAGATGAGCAAGTCCGACACCAACCCCAACGCCACCATTTCCATCCTGGACGAGGAAAACGTCATCATCAAGAAGTTCAAACGGGCTGTCACCGACAGCGAAATGGAAGTGGCCTTCCGGGAGGGCAAGGACGGCATCAACAACCTCATGACCATCTACTCCGCCGTCACCGGCAAGAGCCTGGAGGACATCACCGGCGAATTTGCCGGCCACGGCTACGGCGACTTCAAGGCAGCCGTAGGCGAAGCCGTAGCCGAGGAGCTGCGCCCCGTAAGGGAGAAATACGCAGAGCTGATGGGCGACAAGGCCGAGCTGGAGCG
>CAJOIN010000301.1 GCA_905234515.1 uncultured Selenomonas sp. | reverse complement strand
ATTGTCACCTTGCGGGGTACATCGGATCTGGGGATATCGAACATAATGTCCAGCATCACATCCTCGATAATGCCTTTCAGGGAGCGGGCGCCGGTCTTGCGCTCGATGGCTTTCTTTGCCACTGCCCGCAGTGCATCCTCCTCGAAGGTCAGGGTCACGCCGTCCATGGCCAGGAGCTTCTCGTACTGCTTGACCGGCGCATTCTTCGGCTCGGTGAGGATGCGCAGCAGCGCGTCCTCATCCAGTGTCTCCAGGGTGCAGATAACAGGCAGGCGGCCTATGATTTCGGGGATGATGCCATACTCCATCAGGTCTTCCGGGCGTACCTGGCTGATGAGCTCATCGAAATCCGGCTTCTCCTCCTCCCCCTGCACCTCTGCGCCAAAGCCGATGGTGCCGCCTTTGTGCAGGCGCTTCTCTATTACTTCGTCGATGCCGACGAAAGCACCGCCCACGATGAACAGGATGTTCTTCGTATCCACCTTGATGGTGGGGGCCTCCGGGTGCTTGCGCTGGCCCCGGGAGGTGAATTCCACCACGCTGCCTTCCAGCATTTTCAGCAATGACTGCTGCACCCCCTCATGGCCGGGGTCGGCGGTGATGGAGTTGTTAGCGCCGCTCTTGCGGGCTATCTTGTCGAATTCGTCCAGATAGATAATGCCATGCTCTGCTTTCTCGATATCCTTGTCCGCCGCGTAGTACAGGTTGCGGACAGCCACCTCCACATCCGCCCCCACAAAGCCGGCCTCTGTGAGAGAAGAAGCATCGGTGACGGCAAAGGGAATGTCCAGCAGGTGGGAGAGATGGGACAGCAGCGCCGTCTTGCCGCAGCCGGAGGGCCCCAGCATGATGACGTTGGATTTCTCGATATCGGCGTCACCCTCATGCTCAAAGCCGTACTTCATGCGCTTATAGTGATTGTAGACCGCCACGGAGAGGATTTTCTTCGCATGATCCTGGTTGATGATGTACTCATCCAGATATTCCTTGATTTTATGGGGCTTATTCTTGGCCAGCAGCTCTCCCAGCCGCTCCGAGAAATCATGATGCCCGGCCTGGGCATTGGCCTGGTCATGCTCATCGAGGAAATGGTTGATTTCCCGCACGCAGCTCTTGCAGATGGCAAAGCCTGTGCTGGGGTCATAGATGGGCATGTCATACTGGTCATGCACGGTGATAACGCGCTTGCAGAAGCTGCAGCGGTGCTGAAGGGGTTCCTGTGGCATATAAAGACGTCCTTTCGTTGATTTCATTTGCAATGGTATTCATCACAGATTTTATCCGATGCTAACGGGCGCTAAGACTCCAGCTTCTTAAGCTGGAGATAAGCGCCCGTAAAGCCCTGGGTAAATTCGACTAGATTCAGTGGGAGTCTAAAACTCCCACTGAATAAGTCTCATTTTATCATTTTTTGTCGGGCGTTTCAACGGCAATGCTCTCCCTCAAGCCAGACCCGCTTGCCGTACAAGGCGATGCCGTAGCGCCAAATCTCCTTGACACCGAGCCTATTCATCTCCGCCCCGTAAGCCTTTTCCTCAATCTGTGCCAGGGCTTCCTGGGCTTTGGCTTCCAGCTCATCTTCGGATTTTGCCGCTTTCAGCTCCAGGATTATTCCCGGGGCATTTTCTTTTTGCGGGAAAAAGGCAATATCAAAGCGTCCGTAGCCGCTCTCCTTGTTGGACTCCACCTTATACTTGCCATCCATCAGCACAGAAAAGCCCAATAAAAGCCCATGGTAGAAGCTTTCCGGCTGTGAGGCATCATGGTAGCTGACGAAATCCCGCAGAATATCCGACAGATTCTCTGCAAATTCCTGGGTGTCTCCCTCTGCCATGGAGCGCAGCATATCCCGCAGCAGTATCTCTCCCTGGCTGGGGACGATATGGTTCAGAATTTCACTGCGATAGGCAAAACGCACTTCAAAATTGGGAATCTGGAGCCGCACCCAGTCTACACGTTCCTCATCCTTCCACATTTCCACGGGCTTCAAATACCCTGTGGTCATCAGCAGCATAAAGAGGGCGTTGCGGTTCTCCCCGATATTCCCAAAGACAAAATTCTCCATGACGGGGACTTCCACCGGCTTCCCTTTAAGCAGCCCGTAAAGCTCCCTCTGCCTGCGGCTGTCCACCCGCTCCAGGAGATCCCGCAGGATGGCATTGCCGGAGGTATTGAGCCAGTAGGGCTGGAACTTGCAGCCGTGGTCAATGAACTGGATAACTGACCAGGGGTTATAAATCTCCCTGCCGCAGCCGTCATACCATTGGGCGAGCTCCGGCAGCCTGTCCCCCACGCCGCAATCCTCCATCAGCCGCGCCGCTTCCTCCTGGGTAAAGCCAAAGGCGTCGCTGTACTTTTCCCTGAGAACCGAGCAGACATCCAGATTATTCAGCCCGGAGAAAATGCTCTCCTTGGAAATCCGCGTCACCCCTGTCAGCACGGCGGAGCCCAAGGCGGGATTGGTTTTGAGGGCGGCGCTGAGGAAGCCCCGCATAAAGTCGATACATTCCTCGTAGTAGCCCTTCTCCCAGGCAAAGAGAATCGGGGCATCGTACTCATCTAAGAGCAGCATGGGCTTGCGGGCATGGTGCTTTTCCAGATTCTTCATCAGGTTAAGCAGGGCAAAGGACATTTTTTCCGTGGGGCAGGCGCCGTTCAATATGCTTGTGAAATATTCCCTGTCCTGGCTGGACAGGGCTTCACTGTCTTGCAGATAGCGAAAATTATCATAGAGCTGGCGAAGTATCTCTGCAAGTTTTTCCATCATGCCGGAGAAACTCCTGCTGCGCGCCTCTTTGAGGGTCAGAAACACCACCTGCCGCGTGCCCTGCTCCTGCATATACCGCTCCCCGGCCCCCTCGATATCCAGCCCGGAGAAAAGCTGCCGGTTTTCCTCCCCCTGCTCTGAGTCAAAGAAATATTGCAGCATGGAAAGGGTCAGGGTCTTGCCGAACCTGCGGGGCCGGGTAATCAGGGTGACTACTCCCTGGGCATCAATGTAATCCTTGATGAATCTTGTCTTGTCAATAAAGCAATAACCCTGAGTGACCAATCTCTTGAAATCTTCCACCCCCACGGGCATGGGCTTTCTAGTGCTCTGCATTCCTGCCACCTCCACTGTTTTTTATTCTTTCTTACATTGTACCACAAAAGCCATAGGCAGAAATCCGAAAAATCCTAAACGACTAGAACAAAAGCCCCCCAACTTCCGCGCCCAGGGATGGGC
>CAJOIN010000300.1 GCA_905234515.1 uncultured Selenomonas sp. | reverse complement strand
TGGCCGCCCCACTTGTCCTCTGGGATGCCGGCCTTGGCGCACCAACGCCGAAAGCTGCGACTGAAGTTATGCGGCTCTACAGGCTTATCCTGCTGCCGCCAAGGAAGTGCCTTACGCAAGGGTCGTTTTTTGCGATGCCAAAGCCTATGATGCCGGTTGGCTGGCTCCGTAGGATATTGCCGGACGTGTCGAAGTCCGGGGGCGAGGAGGGACTATCCTGCAGCCGGGGGTGGACTTGCTGCTGAAGGCCAAGGACTTCCCTAAGGATGCACCTATCCTCATTATCACAGACGGATATATCGAGAAGAATCTATTTGTTCATCGGGAGCATGGCTTCCTTATACCAAGGGGAAATCATCTGCCTTTCAGGGCAAAAGGGAAGGTTTTCTATTTCGCCGAATAGATTTCTGCAGGTATTGTCTATTCATAAAAAACGACACCCGTTGATGAAGAGTCTGGAAAACTTATCATCAACGGGTGCCTTGCATGTTTTATGACAGGGCTATGCCCAGCTCATGTGCCAGTTCTCTGATTTTCTCAGCGGTTGTATCGTTATCGTCTGCAATATCGTCAATGACCTGGCTGGTGATGGGCAGGCTGCGGCTGACATATCTTTTCAGCGTTTTGGCAGCCGTTTTCATACGCCCTTTCTCAATGCCTCTGTTTTCAACCAAATCAAGTACTTCGCACATATTGGTGGAGCCTCCTTCCATCTGTTCGTTGTAGGTTTCCTCATACCTGTTGTCGCCTGTCATTACGCTCATGAGCTGAAGGAACTCATGCACATGGCGGATGCTTTCCTTCGGCGGTGTATAGCCCTTGTTCTTGCGCATCTGGACAAAGTAATCTGCTACTAAGTGGAAATCGCTCTGGAACATGGACACTTGTTCGTCTGTCAGCCAGGCTATTTCAAAGAGATTGATGCGATAGTCATTTAAAAATGGTTTTAACTCTTCGGGAAATTTCAGCCGCCCCAGCAGATTGGTGGGTTTGTTCCAGTGGTTCTTGTAACCGAAGTACAGCACCAGTGTCACCACTGGGTAGCGGTCAGGTGTACCTTCATCTGATTTATTTGCTGTCAGTTGGGCACGATAAGCAGAACCGTCATAGCTCAAGACCCTCAGGGGCATATCGGCATCAGGTTCTGTCTGGTTCTCGAAGCCCAACAGCGCTATCCTGATGGTGCCTCTACGCCAATACTTTGCGACATCGCGCTCTTGTTCATGGAGCTTGCCGTCCGCCTTGTAGATGGAGCGCGGGCTTTCTGCGGTGAGCTCGTCCTCTTTTATTAAACGCTTGTTCTTAAAAAGCAGAACATTCACGATATCTGCGAAGACATCGTTGAAGCCCTCCAGCGTCTTTTCGGTCATATCTTTTTCCGCCACTTCATCACGTCCTTTCTTAGATTTTACCACATTTCAGGTTTATGCTTCAACTTTGGTCGCTGTCAGCCGCCTCACAAATCTTCTCAACGAATTCGTCATGGAGGATTTCACTGAAAAATTTTCTGAAGCAGGCAAGACACAGGGAGTACGCTCTCTGCATATACCGCGGGCGAGTTGTTGCGAGGTAAAATTTTCACTGCTCGCGAGTATAGAACCTGACTGCCTGCTGAAATACCGCTTGACCTCTTGCTGCGGTTACTGAATAATAAGCAGTAGTAGAAAAAGAAAGGAGTGCCCTGTATGCCCTATGCCTATTATCCCTCTGCCCTTGGCCTGCTGAAAATAGGCACTGCAGGGGATAAGGTGTTCCGGATCAGCTTTGCCTCGGAACAGGACAGCCCTTCGCTGCCGACTGCCGCCAGTGAAAGGGCCTATGCCCAGTTGCAGGAATACTTGGCAGGCAGGCGCACTGCCTTCGACCTGCCCGCCATCTGGCAGGGTACACCCTTTCAAATAGCAGTCTGGCAAGCAATCTGCCGCATACCCTATGGCAAGACCGGCACCTACCGGGAACTGGCTGCAGCCATAGATAGACCCGGCGCTCTGCGTGCCGTAGGCCAGGCAGCAGGGAAAAATCCCCTGGCCATCCTTGTACCCTGCCATAGGGTTATCAGGAGCGACGGCTCCCTGGGGGGCTATGCCTTTGGGATAGAGAGGAAAAGGGCCCTGCTCCGGCTGGAGTATGGACAGCCAATCCCCACAAATCTGGACACTAGGGCGTGTTGATAAACGGAAACTGTGCGATACAGCGAGACAGTTTTTCGTATGGCAAGGAAGTGAAGCCGCAGTCGTAGCAGGGCTACGTCAAGGTTTCACTGACGCAGACAGGCGGAAAAATGGCCGCTGTAGCGTGCAGGTGGAGTTTTTCAACACGCCCTAAGCTCATTGCGATGGATTTTTCTGTCCCTATAGAGTACGGCTGCCGTTGTCTATTCACAATTCAAAAAAGGCTGTGCCACCTCCCCGGAGGTGAGGCACAGCCTTTTGATGTCAATGAGTATCAGTGGGAAAGCAATTTCAGCCCGGCTATGCCGGAGGCAATCAGCCCTACGCAGGCCCATTGCCCAGGGCTGCCGATTTCATGGAACACGAAGGCGCTGAAAATAAATGTGCCCATAATCCCCAGTCCCGTCCAGATGGCATAGGCTACGCCTATGGGCAGTTCCCGCAGGGCCAGGCCCAGGAAGAATAAGCTGGCTGCCATGCCCACGATGGTTATAATTGAAGGCAGCTGCACGGAAAAGCCATGGGACATTTTCAGGGCCACGGCCCAGGTAACTTCAAAAGCTCCCGCAATCAACAGATATATCCACTGCATGAAAATCCTCCCTCGTTACAGCCTCATATTCCCGGCAAAAGACTTCTCCCAGGGAGGCTACAACCTTGTAAAAGGCCAGGGCCGCTATCAGGGCCGCAAAGAGGAAGGAGAGGGATTCCCCCGGATTGTTCCACCCCGGTGAGGTGACCACCACCAAAAGGCCGGAGAGGACTGCCAAACAGGCCGGAGCCTTCATCCGGAAGAGGTAGCAAATGCCCCCCAGCACAGCCAGCACCAGCCAGGCCGCCATAGTTTTCTTCATGGTACGCCCTCCTTAAATCAGATAATAAACCTGGGGCCTGGTGCCCTTTTCTTCCAGCAGGCGCATGGTCTTGCGCCCCCGCATGACCCTGGCGACATCCGATTCCGGGTCATCCAGGTCTCCCCAGTAGCGCGCCCTGCCCAGGCACAGCTCCATGCAGGCCGGTACTTCCCCCCGCTCCCGGCGATTCTTGCAGAAGGTGCATTTTTCCACGATGTGCCCCTGATGCCTGGGGGCGTCGGCTTCACCTACTGCATGGCTTAAGGGATACTCCGGCTCCTGCCAGTTGAAGCTGCGGGCATCGTAGGGACAGGCCGCCATGCACATGCGGCAGCCTATGCACTTGTCATAATCTATCTGCACCGTGCCGTCCTCAGCCTTGTAAGAGGCCCCCACCGGGCAGGCCTTGACGCAGGGGGCATCTTCGCAGTGCTGGCAATTCACCGGCAGATGGCTGAGCTTTAGCTGGTCGGGGTAAGTGCCCGAAGCCGTATCCATGGTCTCTCCCCCCTGGGTGAGCACCCGGTTCCACCACATGCCCTCCGGCAGATTGTTATTCAGTTTGCAGGCCACAGCGCAGCTATGGCAGCCAATACATTTTTTCAGGTCTATAACCATTCCCATGCGCATGATTCTCTGCCTCCTTATCCCTTCGCCACTTCCACCGCACAGTCGAAAAAGGCGTTATTCGTCACCATCACATCGCTTTTATGGGAGCTTAAATCGGAATAATGCCCCTCGATGAAATCATCCTTCTGCCAGCCGTGGTCAATGACCAGCACCCCCGGACGGTTGGCAGGGTTCAGGGCGGCCTTCACCACCACATAGCCCCGGTCATTGAAGATTTTCACCGTATCGCCGGTCCTGATGCCCCGCTTTTCCGCATCCAGGGGGTGGATTGTCACCACAGGCTCCTGCCAAAGCTCCAGCAGCCAGGGATTGCTGGAATACTGAGTATGCACCCGGAATTTGGGACGCTTTGAGGTGAAGATCAGGGGATATTTCTCCGCTGCCTCGCTCCTGGGGAAGCCTCCGGCAGAGGTCAGCCAGGCTTCATAGGGGGGATTCCAGCAGGGCAGCGCCTCTCGCTTTTTGTCAAAGGGCTTGCCCACATCCGCCACCGGGGCCACATTTTCCCGGTAAAACTCCCCCCGCCCGGTGGGGGTGGGGAAGGTGTAGCCGGCCCCGTGCATATACACCGGCGTTTCCGGTTTCAGGACATAAATATAGCCCTTTTCCTTCAGCTTGTCCCAGGAAAGCCCTGCGGCCCTGGCCTTCTCATTGTCCAGGGCCTTGCGGAAAAATTCATCTCTGGTCAGGGAAAATTCCTGCTCCATGCCCGATGACAGTACGCCAATCTCCCTTAGCCTCCCCCAGAGGCTCCACCGCTTTGGCATTGTAGACCGCCACCCCGGAGTAGCTCATATCGTAGGTATCTGTCTCGAAGTAATGGGCTGCCGGCAGAACAATATCCGCGTAGCGGGAGGTGTCGTTCATGGTAACATCGGCTACCACGAACAAATCAATCTTCTCCAGGGCCTTCAGCCATAGCTGCCTGTCAGTCTGATTGCCCAGCAGATTCTGGTCGTAGACGTAGAGGCTCTTGATTACCAGGGGCTTATCGCCGTACTTGCCACTTTCCAGGGCCTCCGGCACCAGGGGCGCATTGATGGTCATTCTCTCCGGGCAGCCCGGTGGCTCTATAAGCTCATCAATATCCGCATAGTTTTCCAAAAAGCCGGACATGGCGTGGCCGTTCAGCCCCGCGCCGGGCTTGCCTATCTGCCCCGTGGCCAGCACCAGGGCCATCACTGCATAGTAGAACTGCTGGCCATTGGCGTAGTGATCCGGCCCGTAGCCGCCGCAAAGGGTGGTGGGGCCCTCCGCATACATGCGGGCAAGCCTCTCGATAGTCTCCGCCGGGATGTCGCAGATCTCCGCCGCCCTTCCAGGTGTCCACTCCTGCACCCGCTCCGTCAAAAGGTCATAAGCCGTCGTCACCTTATGCCCCTGAATCTCAAAGGTGCCGTGCAGCACAGGCACCGTGATTTCCTCTGCTGTGCCCAGCCTGCCCTCCTGGTCCCGCAGGAGGATTGCATCTGCCTCCCTTTCCGGCTCCGCCCTGCCCAGGTCGCTCAGGCGCAAAAACTTCCCGTCACTTTCCTTCACCAGGAAGGGGGCCACCGTCCCCCGCCCCAGGGTTTCCTCATCGGTGAGTTTCTCCTTGATCGCCACATGGAGCATGGACATGGCCAGCACCGCATCGGTGCCGGGACGGATGGGCACAAAGAGATCCGCCTTGCTGGCCGCAATGGTATAATTAGGGTCTATGACGATGAGTTTGGCCCCTAAATCCCTGGCCTTATTGATAAAGGCGTAATGCACATGACCCGCCTCCGTCAGATTGCTGCCCCAGGCGAAGATGTATTTGGCCTGCAGGAGATTGCGCTCATCATCCCCCACAGACCAGGGGCTGTCCCCGGTGGTATCCAGTATGCCGGAGAAGAAGCTGTTATCAAAGGAATTATCTATGCGGGTGGCCCCCATTAAATTGAACAGCCGCTTGGTATAGGGCCGTGAGTCAAGGGCGGAATTGCCGGCGCAGTCAGAGAAGGCAATGCTGGCAGCCCCGAATTCCCTGTGGTAGTCTTTCCACTTGCTGCAGATTTCCTCTA
>CAJOIN010000299.1 GCA_905234515.1 uncultured Selenomonas sp. | reverse complement strand
TTGTCAGCCACTGCCAGGGCGTTCTGAATCTTGTCAGGGCTGGCGGTAGCGGGAATGATGGCCAGCACATCGTCGCCTTCCACAATGGGGGCGCCAATCTGGCTGGCAATGGCGGCAAAGGCGGGCACGCCGGGAATGGTGCAGATTTCCACGTCCTCATGCTCCAGCAGGCGATAGACGTAGATATAGGTGCTATAGAACATGGGGTCTCCCAGGGTCAGGAAGGCCACATTCTTGCCGGCGCGCAACAGCTCCAAAATCTCTGCCTTGTTATCCTCCCAGGCCTTGGTATCATCTGCAAAGCCTTTCACCATGGGGAACACCTGATAGACGATCTCCACATCTTCCTTGAGGTAGGGCTTGGCAATGGAAAGAGCCACGCTGCCGTCCTTCTTCTCCGTCTTGGGAGCGATGAGCACATCCACCTTCTTGATGGCGTTGATAGCTTTCACCGTCAAAAGCTCCGGATCCCCAGGGCCTACACCGATACCGTAAAAAATTCCGCTCATAAATCATAGCCTCCATAGTGACACGCTATCTATCTCTCTGCAGCGCTCATTTACATTTCATTCAGATTTAATTTTAACGCAAATATTCAAAATATGCCATAGTGCCAGGGACTATTGTCAAAATTTTCCCTGTCTGACTATTTTTTGTTAATCTTTCTAATCACTCAAAATCTGCCAGAGCATTCAGCTGTTTCCTGACTTCACGCCAACGGGGATAATACCGGTCCATCCTGGCCTTGAATTCCGGGCCGTGATTAGCCTCCCAAAGGTGCGTAAGCTCATGGATGGCCACATACCTCACCGCCTCCATGGGATGCTTGGCCAAATGGATGGACAGCCAGATACGGCGGGCATGGACATTGCAGGTTCCCCAACGGGTATGCATATCCCGGAATCTCCACTCCGCAGCCTTCTTGCCCACCAGGGCTTCCAGCCTGTTCTTCTCTGAGGCCACCACCCGCTCCAACTGGTGACGGTACCAGTCATTGATTACCTGACGGCGCTGCTCCCTGGTGGCGTACGCGGGCACCATAAGCAGCACCCTGTCTCCTTTACAGGCCACGCGGGCCCTGTCACCTGGCACCTCACGCACCACCAGCTGACAGATTTTCCCCCACACAGGCAGCTTATCTCCTGTCACATACTGGCGTTTTTCAGGGACTCTTACCTGCTCCCTGACGGCCTTCTGTTTGCTGAGGATCCACGCCTTACGGCTATCCAGCAGCTCTTTTATTTTTCCGGGGCTGAAACTACGAGGCACAGACAGCAGGACCCTGCCCTCGGGGGGCAGCACCTTAAGGTAAACATTTTTTATGGCTTTTTTCTGCACAGTAACCACTTGCCCAGCCCAGGGGATAATGTTTTCTTCAATCATGTAAGTTTTTCTTCCCATCTGAAAACCTGCTTAGGCATATTTCCTACAGTGGTATTTTAGATTAAATCTCAGCCAGTTTCAACTGCCTGCTTCATGATGGCAAGAAGAAAAACCTGATTTGTTTTTTTGAAGAAAACGCTATATAATAATTGACATATAAATCATATACAGGGGAGCTTGTACAGGCAGGCTGAGAGGAAGTCATCAAACTTCGACCCTTTAACCTGATGCGGATAATGCCGTCGTAGGAAGTCATACTGAGAGCTTGGTGCAGGAGATGCCTTACGGCGTCTCCTGCTTTTTATTTGGAAAGGTGGTATCTATCTTGTTTGACACATTTGAAAACATTGCCAGAACCTCCCCCCTGGTCCACTACATCACCAACTATGTGACGGTCCATGATGTGGCCAACATCACCCTGGCCGCCGGGGCAAGCCCCATTATGGCAGACGACGAGGCAGAAGCTGCAGAAATCACTGCTCTGGCCAGCGCTCTTTGCCTGAACATCGGCACCCTGAACAGACGCACTATCCCCTCCATGCTGACCGCCGCACAGAAAGCTGCGGAGCTTCATCACCCCATAGTCCTGGATCCGGTGGGAGCCGGTGCCACTGCCCTGCGCACCAAAACAGCCCTGGATATCCTCTCCGGTGGCAATGTCACCTGTCTGCGGGGCAATATCTCCGAAATCAAGGCCCTGGCAGCAGGCTCAGGCCATACCCAGGGGGTCGATGCAGCTGCCGAAGACCGGGTCACAGAGGCAAATCTCCCCCGGGCTGTCAGCTTTGCCAAAGACACCTCCAAGGCCCTGGGAACCACAGTCGCCATCACCGGAGCCCTTGACCTGGTAACAGATGGAGAAAAATGCTATGTCA
>CAJOIN010000298.1:2029-4311 GCA_905234515.1 uncultured Selenomonas sp. | reverse complement strand
TGCTGGGGCCAGGACTCTGGAGTGCGACAAGCAGGGACGTTTTTTGGTTCCCGCCAATCTCAGGAATTATGCCGGGATTGCCCTGAAGGAGGACGTGGTTCTCACTGGTGCTGACAACCGCATTGAGGTTTGGAGCAAGGATCAGTGGGAAAGCTACGCCGGGGAAGTGGAGCCGGATGTGACCTCTATTGCAGCCTCCCTGTCTGAGCTGGGAATTTAAGGATTAGGAGCAGTTGTTATGGATTTTCATCACGTAAGTGTCATGCTCGAGGAGACTGTGCAGGGCTTGGTTACTGACCCTGATGGGACTTACGTGGACTGCACCCTGGGCGGTGGGGGACATTCCCATCGCATTACTGAGCTCTTGTCAGACAAGGGGCGGCTCATAGGCATAGATCAGGATGAAGCGGCTATCAAGGCGTCTGCAGCCCGGCTGGCAGATGCTAGGTGCCGGGTGGATATTGTCCACAGCAATTTCCGCCATCTGGGGAAGGTGCTGGAGGAGCAGGGGGCAGACCGGGTTGATGGGGTTGTTTTTGACCTGGGAGTTTCTTCCCATCAGATTGACACGGCAGAGCGGGGCTTCTCCTATATGCAGGATGCTCCCCTGGATATGCGCATGGACCCTGAGGCAGCTTTCTCTGCCTATGATGTGGTAAACACCTACAGCGAAAAAGACTTGGACCGTATCTTCCATGATTACGGCGAGGAGCGCTGGGGCAGGCGCATAGCCCAGTTCATTGTCAAGGAGAGGGAAGCAAAGCCCATAGAGACCACCGGTGAATTGGTGGATATTATCTGCAAGGCGGTGCCCAAGGCAGTGCGCCAGGCGGCGGGAGGTCATCCTGCCAAGCGCATCTTTCAGGCCATCCGCATTGAGGTCAATGATGAGCTGGGGATATTGGCAGAGACTTTCAGGACAGCCGTGAGGCATTTGAAGCCCGGCGGCCGCATAGCCATCATTACGTTCCATTCTTTGGAGGACCGCATTGCCAAGCAGACCTTGAAGGAAATGTCCAGAGGATGTATCTGCCCGCCGGAATTGCCGGTATGTGTATGCCATCATCAGCCTGAGATAAGGCTGTTAGGGAAACCCCGTCAGGCCAGCCGGGGGGAACTGGAGGAAAATTCCCGTTCCAAAAGCGCCAAGCTGAGAATAGCGGAGAAATTGGGATAAATAAGGATTAGCCAAGGGGGGATTCATGTGTTAGCCCAGAGAAAGTATTATGAGGAGGAAGAGGAGACGGTGTACAGCAGGCAGTACCAGGAACCGCTCTCCCGGGAAGAGGAGATAAAAAACCTTAGCGTGCGTTCCGAGGAGCCTCTTTTCAAGACTGTGGTGGATACGGCCACCCGTTCCCATTGCCAGATATTGTTTTTGGTGGCAGCTGTGATGGCCCTTTTGGTGACTGTGGGCAGCGGGATTTCTGCCAGCCGTGGCTATGCCCTGGTGGCGACCCAGAGCCAGGCAGAGCAGATGGAACAGGAAAATGAGCGTCTGCGCATAGAGAATGCCAAGCTGAAGTCACCGCAACGCATTAAGGATATTGCTGAAGGCGAGCTGGGAATGAGCGTTCCCAAGAAAATCTACTTTGCTCATGAGAACTGACATGGCTATAAAGTGGATTTTTAGCCGTCAGTTGAGAAAAGAAGCTGGCTCAGCCAGCTTCTTTTCTTTTGCCGTTAGGTGCGTTATAACGAGGAAGAAGATGTCCCCAATCTCTATAGATGGGGGGGCTCATCGCATAACAGGCGGTGAGCATATATCTCCCGCCTCGTTGAAACGCTGACTGGAGGATTTTGCCTTCGGCAAAATTTGAACAATAGCGTTATAACAAGGAATTGTCATTCCTTGTTGAAACGCTGGCAGGAAGATTTTGTCTATCGACAAAATCTGAACAATGGCGTTATAATATCTTACGGTTTAGGGCCGTTTTAGGAGGACATATTTTTATGAAACTTGTGAAAGAATTGGCTGACCTGGTTCCAGGTGCAGTCGTAAAAGGCGATAAAGCAGTAAATATTTTGGGCATTGAGCATGATTCCCGCAAGGTGGAGAGGGGCACCCTCTTTGTCTGCATTCCCGGGGCCCATGTGGACGGCCATGATTTTATTCCCCAGGCAGTAAAGGCTGGGGCCAGCGCCATCCTTACTGCCCGTGATGATATTGAGCCTCCCTTTGGCGGGGCTGTTATTGTGGTGCCGGATTTGTCTGAGGCCCTGGACGTGATGGTGCCTTTCTTCCATGATTACCCTGCCCGCAACCTGAGGGTCATAGGCAT
>CAJOIN010000298.1:0-1921 GCA_905234515.1 uncultured Selenomonas sp. | reverse complement strand
TTCCCCATCCACAATACCACTCCTGATGTGGTGGAGCTTAAGCATACCCTGGCCATCATGCGTGACAAGGGAATGGACTATGTGGTCATGGAGGTGTCCTCCCATGCCCTGGACCAGAACAGGGTGGCAGGCCTTGAGTTTGACACGGCTGTCTTCACCAACCTTACCCAGGACCATCTGGACTACCACAAGACTTTGGATAACTATAAGCTGGCCAAGGCCAAGCTCTTTGATCTTGTCAGTGCCCCCGGCGTGAAAGAGCGCAAGTGCGCTGTGGTGAATATTGACGATGAGGCAGGCCAGACTATGTTGGAGCACGCAAAGTGCCCTCATATAACCTATGCCATCGACCGTGAGGCAGACCTGCGGGCCCTGGATGTGGAGGTTGAGGCCTCCGGCACCCATGTGATGCTGGAAAACGAGAAGTTCTGCAATGAGAAATTCTGCATGATGCCCTTGAGGCTCCATCTGGCAGGCCGTTTCAATGTATATAATGTCATGAGCGCCGTTGGTGCGGCTCTGGCGGAAAATGTTGAGCCTGCCATCATCCAGAAGGTGCTGGAGTCCTTTACGGCGGTGTCCGGCCGCTTTGAGCTGGTGCGCACCGGCAACGAGCAGCAGGATTTCTCCATTATCGTGGACTATGCCCATACGCCTGACGGGGTGGAGAATGTGCTGAAAACTGCCCGCCAGATTGCCAAGGCCAGGATTATTTCCGTCTTTGGCTGCGGCGGTGACCGGGACCGCACCAAGCGTCCCATTATGGGCAGGCTGGCGGCAGAGCTTTCCGATGTAGTCATTGCCACCTCCGACAACCCCCGCACTGAGGAGCCGGAGTTCATCCTGTCCCAGGTGGAAGAAGGGGTTAGGGAGGCCATAGGCTCCAAGCACTATGAAAAAATCGTTGACCGCAAGGAGGCCATTTTCCGGGCCGTGGAGCTGGCAGAGAAAGATGATATTGTGGTTATCCTGGGCAAGGGCCACGAGGATTACCAGATTCTGAAGGATAAAACCATTCACTTTGACGATAAGGAAGTGGCCCGGGCTGCCGTGGCCACCAAGTTTGCATAAGGAGGAGCGCTGATGCCTGCATTTACCCTTGATGAAATCCTGAAGGCCACTGGGGCCAAGACTGTCCAGCCGGGCAGCAGGGATTTTGCAGATGTGGTGACTGATACCAGGAAAATAGAAACAGGGGTGCTCTTCATAGCCCTGAAGGGGGAGCACTTCAACGGCGAGGATTTTGCCGCGGAGGCCCTGAAGAAGGGGGCTGCCGGTGTAATGGTGGGCAGGGAATGCTCCAAGGCAAATCTGGAGCAGGCGGAAAAGGCCAAGGGCACTGTGCTGCAGGTGCAGGATACCCTGGAGGCTTATCAGCAGATTGCCCATCTGCACCGCATGAAGTTTGACCTGCCCGTGGTGGCCATCACCGGCTCCAACGGCAAGACCACCACCAAGGATTTGACGGCGGCAGTGCTGTCTGCCCGTGGCCCTGTCCAGAAGACTCAGGCCAACTTCAACAATGAGATTGGTCTGCCTCTGACCTTGCTGGGCATTGAGGCCCGGCATAGGGCTGCTGTGACAGAAATCGGCATGCGGGGCCTGCATCAGATTGAGGCTCTGGCTCCCTTGGCAGCGCCTACCGTGGGCATTGTTACCAACGTGGGGGAGACTCACATGGAGCTTTTGGGTTCCCTGGAGAACATTGCCAAGGCTAAGGCAGAGCTGGTGGAGGCCATTCCCGCCGGGGGTACAGTGATACTGAACGCCGATAATCCCTATGTGGCAGGCATGAAAGACAAGGCCCAAGAGGGCGTGAAGGTAATGACCTTTGGCATTGAGCAGCCTGCTGATGTGAAGGCTGAGGCCATCCGCACCGAGGGGAGCAGTACCCTCTTTATGGTGGAGTACGAAAAGGAGC
>CAJOIN010000297.1 GCA_905234515.1 uncultured Selenomonas sp. | reverse complement strand
GACTATGCAGTGGTACATGTACGGCGTTGCAATTCCCTTCACCGGGAAAAGTTCATGAATCATCGTGCGCAGAATCTCCCGGTTTTCGTCGTCAGTCATAACGTGCGCAAGCGTCATCCACACCTGCGACGCTATGTTATACTCACCGTTCCCAGCCACGAACAATTTGCGCGAAGGGTCATAGAGTTTTGTGCGGGCGTATTCCGTCATCCGGCCAAGTGCCTCACGATACGTCTCTATCTCCGGCTCGCCAACAGTCTCCGCCACATTGACAGAGGCATTGGCTGACTGCTGGGCACTGGCAGTCAACTGCTCAGAGGCAGCCGACACTTGCTCGGAGGTAATAGCCATTTGGCCGATAAGCTTATGAAGATGTTGCTTCATCTGGTTGAAGGCATTTGTCATGGAGCCAATCTCATCAGCAGACTCCACTGGCACATCCGGCACTGTAAGGTCGCCGCCAGCCAACGAGGTGGCAGAGTCTTCCAAAGAGATGATGGGCTTGGTAATGCGATGGGCAAAGCCCTGGCAAAGCACCACTACCATTCCCAGCCCAATGATAGTCAACACAGCATACATGATGCGCAGCTTATGGACTGAAGCAAAAACAAAATCATATGGCACAGCCATACCGATTATCCAGCCGGTGCTGGGCACGGTGGTATAGGCAAAGACCTGCTCGCCTTCAGCATTTTCAAAGGAGAAGAAACCGCTATCCTTGCTGAACATTTCACTTAAATGCTTACCAACGCCAGGAATCTCGCTGGCCTCGGACATAAGCTGCTCATTGCCTGCCGTAGCCAAAAGCTTGCCAGTCTTTTCGATGATGTAGCCCTTACCTTCTTCACGATATTTGACCTTCTGAACCTGCTGTTCCAGCACGCTTAGAGTGATATCGCCGCAGATGGCACCGATGAATTTCTTATTCTTGTCATAGAAAGGCGCTACAGCAGACACAACCAGGTCACCGGTACTCTTGCTTTGGTAGACCTCGGTATAGACAGTCTTGCCTGCCTCACGGGCCTGAGAATACCAAGGGCGCTTGGTGGGATCTGTCTTCCCTGTCTCATCGGGACTGTAGTAGGGCAAGAACATCAGATTCTCATCCCCGCGGGTCATTTCCTGCACATCCTTGTCGGAGGCAGCCAAGCTCAGCATGTGACGCATATCCTCAGTTGAAAGATTCACGCCAGACAATTCTGTCATCAAATCCGCTTCAGAAGTCACGGGCTTGGCTTTTTCCATGAGCCAGCCCTCCATCTCCGCCCCCTGAGTTGCCATCGTGGCGGAAATCTCTCGTTCCACGCTCTCTTCCAAATTCGAATAGGCTGTATAGTACCCCACAATGGAGACTATAGCCAGCACAATGCCTACTATGCCAGCCAGCATCGCAAATTTCTGCTTAATGCCCATGTGTTTTCTTCCTTTCTGTCTTACAGGCAGATTTCAAATTTACTACGGCTTGCGAAATGCACCCTCCTGTCCTTCTTTGGGAACTATTCTTCAGTCCCCCTGCTTTTTCCTGCCAGGATAAAATAAAAAGAGCCGTCTCATCAAGACAGCTCTGTTGGTTTCAAATGGTGGAGATGAGGAGAATCGAACTCCTGTCCGAAAATATTGTTACACCGACTTCTCCGAGCGCAGTTTGTGGTTGTTTTTAAGGAATCGGCTCTCCACAAACAAAGGGCCTCATCCCGATCTCGATAAAGGATTCCTCAAGCAGGCTCCGAGAATTGCCGGCTGAGTATCCCACATTTGGCCTCTCTTCTGTCCTAGTGGGAGTCAGTCAGAGAGAGGTGGCTTTAAGCAGCCAGTGCGTAATCTTCGTTAGCTTTTATATTTAAGCTAGTTGCCAATTTTAACGAGATCAGGCGTCTCGGCTCGCTATCGACATACCATCTATCCCCGTCGAGACCATTACATCCCCACAAGATAAATATATATCTAAAAGCATGAACTATTAGATTACCTGCTATTATACTTTGACTTTCCCTTTATGTCAAGCCTGCGGGTTAGGTTAAAGGGACACCAAAAGACCGTTCTGCAACAGATAAAGGTAGCTTTCTTCCACCTGGCGGGATAATATAGACTCTGCCGCCTCACGATACATATTGATCTGCATCTGGTAACGCGCCCTTGCCTGCTGCTCGTCCAACCCCCAGTCAGTCTTGTAGTCCACCAGCACCAAACGCCCATCTTTGTCCTCAAACAGCAGGTCCACCACCCCCTGCAGGAAAACGGAAGCCTTCTCCTCCTTTACCTGATCATAACAACAATTGGCTGGAAGCAAGCGGCTAAAA
>CAJOIN010000296.1 GCA_905234515.1 uncultured Selenomonas sp. | reverse complement strand
GGATCATCTGGCTCACCCCTCTACGTCAGCCCCTATACTCACGCTTTCCAGCCGCCCTCAAGAACCCCCTTGGCAATGGACGTTCTCTGCACTGAAAAGAGATAATGGACTATCTTATTGACGGTTGCCCTGGGCAGTTCGCCAAAGGAAACCCCCACATGATAAATCGGATGTTCTTCCTCGGGATTCACGGGCCAGCAACGCACCACGCGCCCCATCACATCAACAGGGCCCAAATCCGGTATGTTGTCAATCTCCAGGCCCACCTGGGTGCCCGTCAGCACAACCCGGTCAATGGCAAAGCAAAGCCCGTTGCCGCTGAGGTCTACTACCTGGGCATCTATGGGGTCGGAAATCGTGCCCTCATCGTCCACCAGGCGCAGCTGCACCGTATGGTCGAGCCTTACGCGCACATAATCCCTGCCCTGGTGACGTTTCACCTGCTCAGGCTTGGTCACATACCAGACATTGATGTTCTTGCCCCGCTTGGCTTGTCTTTCAAAAACCACAGGGAAGGTATAGCGGCATTCCGTATCCGTCACCAGGGCCATAAACTCTGCCAGGGGCTGGATTTGCAGTTCCTCCCCCTCGCTGTCCTTGGGAGCTGCCACCACCATGGACTTGATATTGACTTCCTGGATGCGGCTCGTATACTGCTCAGGTTCACCTTCAATGTAAAAACTGACGGTCTGGCCTTCCTTCAAAACTTTCCCTGCTTTTAATAATTCGCCCGTCATAAAAAAATTTCCTCCATGTTTAGTGCGAAAAATTAAAAATTTGCTTTAGAAATCCTTTCCAGCCCCGCTTGACACTCATGGTGCTGCCGTAAAGGACGCTTGAGGCCAGCCCCCTCACACAACGCGCCGCCACTCCTGACGGGCTCATGGCCAGAAATGGCTGCTGGCTGCGCACTGCACGGGTAACACCCATGTCCTCGAAAATGTAGCCCAGGCACTCCAGGGACATGTGCAGAAAGCGCTCGGAAGTCTGCTGCAGCTTGGCAACCACCTCCCGGCTCTCCTGCACATCATACACACGATTCACCACCAGCTTGAGGTTCGGCACGGAGGCATACATGCTGTACGCCTTCATCACGGCGTAGGCATCGGTCAGGGCTGTAGGCTCGGGAGTCGTGACCAGCAGCACCTCGTCCGCCGCCAGGATGAAATCCATCACGTTCTTGCCCAGGCCCGCCCCGGTGTCGATGAGGATGATATCCGCCAACTGGCCGCAGCCGGACAGCTTCTGCTGCAGCAGTTGCCTCTCCTCATAAGAGAAATCAACTGCCTTTTCGATACCTGAACCCCCGGAGATATAATCAATGCCATAGGGCCCGTGTACCATCACATCGCTGAGCTCTGTGCCTGCCTCCAGGAGATTCAGCAAATGCTTCTTGGATACGCTGCCCAGTATGACATCCACATTGGCCATGCCCAAGTCCGCATCAATGAGCAGCACCCGCTGCCCCGCCTCCCTGAGAGCAATAGCCAGGTTTACCGCCAGGTTGGTCTTGCCGACCCCGCCCTTGCCGCTGGTGATGGCCATGACCCTGGCCCCGTTTCCCCCTCCCAGGAAGCTGCCGCGAGAGGGCGGTGCATATTCCTTTTTTTCTGCCGTGCCCTGGGACGTTCCTACCAGTTGGCGCAGCCGTGTCGCCTGATCACTCATGTCATTCCCTCAGCAAAAGCTCTGCCAGCTGTGCAGGGGTTGCAGGGATGATATCATCCGGCACACTTTGCCCATTTGTCAGATAGGAGAGCGCGATTTCCTTGTCCCGCAGCAAATTCAGGATCAGACCCACGCTGCTGGTCTCATCTGTTTTGGTAAATATCACCCGGTCAGGATTGCATACGGAAAATTTTTCCAGTATGTCCGCCGCATCGCGGCTTTTCGTGGTAGCACTCATCACCAGATGCTTCTCGATGCGCTTGTCCACGGCCAAAAATTCCTGCAATTCCTTCATCTGGTATTCATTGTGCTGGCTGCGGCCGGCAGTATCAATCAGCAGCAGATCCTTGTCCCGATGCTTATGGAGAGCGACCTTCAGCTCCTGGGGGGTATAGACAATCTCCAGGGGCAGGCCGATGATATCGGAATATGTCTTAAGCTGCTCAACCGCAGATATGCGATAGGTATCCGCCGTAATCAGCGCTGCCTTCACGCCCTTTTCCAGCACGAAGCGGGCCGCAATCTTGGCCAGGGTGGTGGTCTTGCCCACCCCGGTGGCGCCTATCAGTGCCACCGTGCGCACGCCGTGACGGTTTAGCTGGATGCCCTCCGAGAAATTCACCACCCGGTCCAGATATTC
>CAJOIN010000295.1 GCA_905234515.1 uncultured Selenomonas sp. | reverse complement strand
TGAGGCAGCGGCCCCCAGCTCATCCTTCAGGTCGTATCCAGAAGCGAACCTTGTAAAAAGAACACGTCCAAGGACAGCTTTATTTTACAATTATTGCTTTTGCAAGGAACTTTTATGTTACAATAGTAAAGAAAACATGTCCAAGGACAGCTTTTCTTTACAAGGGGGCATTTATGTACATACATAGAAACCAGTATCTGCAAAGGCTCATAGACCGTATGCACAATGGCTTGATAAAGGTAGTAACGGGTATAAGGCGAAGCGGCAAGTCTTTTCTGCTGCTGAACATATTTCGTCAATATCTGCGGGATTCAGGGATTCAGGATGATCATATCATTGTTATGGAGTTTGATCGCCTGCAAAACCGGCGTTACAGGGAGCCCGAGGTGCTGATGGAGTATTTGACAGCCAATATCAAAGACGATGGCAGCTATTACATCCTGCTTGATGAAGTTCAGATGCTCAGGGATTTTGAAGAAGTGCTGAATTCCCTTTTGCGTGAGACGAATCTTGACGTGTACGCAACCGGCAGCAATTCAAAGTTCTTGTCAACTGATGTACTGACAGAGTTCCGTGGCCGGGGGGATGAGGTTCACATATTCCCCCTGTCCTTTGGTGAATTTATGGAGGTATATGACGGGGATGACTATCATGGCTGGGCAGAATACATGATGTATGGCGGCCTGCCGCTGGCTGTTGCCATGAAGACGGACGAGCAGAAGTCTAAATACCTTATCAATCTGGTTCGTGAGACTTACCTGAAGGATATAGTGGAGCGAAATTCGATAGAGAAGCCTCAAGAGCTGGAAGATTTGCTGAATGTCCTGGCATCTTCTGTTGGCTCCCTGACCAATCCGGCCAAGATAGAAGCAACATTCAAGAGCAGATTGCACTCATCTATCAGTGACAACACGATAAACAAGTATATTGGCTATCTGAAAGAAGCATTTATCATTGATGCGGCCAATCGGTATGATGTCAAGGGGCGCAAGTATATAGGCAGTCCTCTGAAATACTATTTTGAAGATGTGGGGCTGCGAAATGCCAGGCTGGATTTTCGACAGATTGAGGAGCCCCACCTGATGGAGAACATACTTTACAATGAGTTGCGGATGCGCGGCTACAATGTGGATGTGGGAAGCGTCAGGCAAAGGTATATAGATAAAGTCTCGGGCAGCAAACTAACCAAACATTTGGAAATTGACTTTGTGGCTAACCTGGGCAGCAAACGCTATTATATCCAATCCGCTTATAGCCTGCCGGATGAGGAAAAAGTCAGGCAGGAGCAGGCTTCGCTTTTGGCTGCCAAAGATGCTTTTAAGAAAATCATCATAGTGAAGGATGTTATCAAACCTTTTCATAGTGAGTATGGCATTCTGACGATAGGCCTGTTTGATTTCCTGCATAATCAGGATAGCCTGGATTGGTAATGTGGAGCAGGAAGATAAAGTAGTCTCAAGGAAAAGAAAGGCTGAGGCAGTGTGGAATACACAGAGGACCAAAAAAAAGCCATCTCGGCACGGGGACATAATATACTTGTGGCTGCCGCAGCCGGTTCCGGCAAGACCCGGGTGCTGGTGGATCGCATAGTGCAGCGCCTGCTGGCCGGGGAATGCAATGTGGACGAGCTGCTGGTGGTGACCTTTACGAATGCGGCGGCCATGGAGATGCGCGAGCGCATTGAGAAGGAACTGCGCAGGGAACTGGCTGAGGCTGGGGAGGCGGGCAAGGCGCGCCGCCTGGACCGTCAGCTGGTGCTGCTTACGGGCGCACATATCAGCACCTTCCATGTATTCTGCCAGCGCCTGATTCGCCAGCATATCGAGCTGGTGGATGCAGATCCCCAGTTCCGCCTGGCCGGTGAGCAGGAAATGGCGCTTCTGAAGCGTGATGTGCTGGAGGATTTGCTGGAGGAGCATTATCGGGAGCCGGAGCGGGAAAATTTTGCCGATGAGGATGAATATAGCGCGGCCAGAGCTGACTGGCTGGATTTCCTGGCCTTTGTGGATGATTATGGCAATGACAAGGGAGACGAGGCTGTCTGCGAGGCTGTGCTGCAGCTCTATGAATTCAGCCGGAGCCAGCCGGAACCGGAAGCCTGGTTGCTGCGGCAGGCAAGTAATTTCCGGGGGGAGGCAGGGCTGTGGGAAACTTCCTGGGGGCGGGAACTCTGGCAGCAGTTGGAGCAGGCCCGCAGCGGACTGGCACGGGAGGCAGAAGCCCTGGACACATGGCTGATTGCAGGTGCTTACCAGGAGGCCGGGGATGTTTTTGACCGTGCCGAGCTGGAAAATTGCCTGGCACCTTACCTGGAAGTGGCGGCGGG
>CAJOIN010000294.1 GCA_905234515.1 uncultured Selenomonas sp. | reverse complement strand
CCGCATCAGGGAAGTGGCAGAGCAAATAACCGCCTATCTCAAAGCTACCGACAGGATGGCCAAGACCATTGTCTTCTGTGCAGATGAAGACGCCGCCGAACGGATGAGGAAGGCTCTAGCGGAGCTGAATGAGGATATGCTGAAACTTAATCCCGATTATGTGGTACGGATTACCGGTAGTGATACTTATGGCAAGAGCAAGCTCAGTTATTTTATATCCGTCCGGGAGAAGTTCCCTGTCATCGCTACCACATCCGAGTTGCTTTCCACAGGTGTAGATGCAAAAATGACCAAAGTAATCGCCATCGACAAGCATATCGGCTCCATGACCCTCTTTAAGCAAATAGTAGGTCGTGGTACCCGTATCAGAGAAGATGCGGGGAAGACCAGCTTCACGATTATGGACTTCCGAGGCGTGACCAGACTCTTTGCCGACCCAGCTTGGGACGGCCCCATAGAGCGCGTACCGGGCTTCACTCCCGGCAAAGGAGTAAATGAAGACTCTGCCCCCTATGGGCAGGAGCCGTCTACAGATCCTAACGCCCCAACAGAACCTAATGACCCCAAGGAGCCTCGCACTGTGCCCTTTGTGCGCGCTGACGGCTGCAAAGTGTTTACCACGACCAAGACCATCTCCATCTATGACACAGACGGCAAACTGCTGAGACAGGAAAACATCGTGGACTACACCAAGGAAAACGTCCGGGGACAGTATGGCGACCTCGCAAAATTCATAAGCACTTGGTCAGAAGCAGACAAGAAAGAGGCCATCGCCAATGCGCTCGCCCAGCAAGGCATTGACCTTGACAAGCTGAAGCACGACATGCAGCTGGAGGATGTGGATGATTATGACTTCATCTGCCATGTGGCCTACGACCAAAAGCCCCTCACGCGCAGAGAACGAGCAGAGGGTGTAAAGAAGCGTGACTTCCTCCACAGATTCAAGGATGCAGCCCGTGAAGTGCTGGAAATCCTCTTGGAGAAGTATATGAACCTTGGTATCAAGGAAATAGAAAATACAGCGGTGCTGAATCTCGCCGAGTTTCAAAAATTCGGCAAGCCCAGCCGCATAGCCGCCTTGTTTGGCGGCAAGCAGGGCTACAAAGAAGCCCTCAAAGCACTGGAACAGGAACTATACAAGAATGAAGATAAGGCAGGTTAAGTAAATGGCAGGAAATTTAAGCGGTCTTGTAAAAAGATTGCAGGACATTATGCGGCAGGATGCAGGTATCAACGGCGATGCCCAACGCATCGAGCAGATTGTGTGGATGCTGTTTTTGAAGGTCTACAGCGCCAAAGAAGAAGAATGGGAATTTGACGATGAGGAATTTGTGTCCATTATCCCGGAGAAATACCGCTGGCAAAATTGGGCACATGAGGAAAAGCAGGGGGACGGCCTCACCGGGGACGACCTGCTGGACTTCGTGAACGACATGTTCAAAGCCTTCAAGGAGCTGAAAATTACGGAGAATACCCCCTTGCGGAAAGCCATCGTCCGCACCGTATTTGAGGACACCAACCAATACATGAAGGATGGCGTTCTCCTGCGGCAGATGGTCAATGAACTGGATACCATCGACCTTTCCGGCTATGAGGAAATCCATGCTCTGGGAGACATTTACGAGACTATCCTGAAAGACTTGCAATCTGCCGGTCACGCCGGAGAGTTTTACACGCCCCGAGCCGTCACCGACTTTATGGCGAAAATGATAGAGCCAAAGCTGGGAGAGACTATGGCAGACTTTGCCTGCGGCACAGGTGGCTTTATCACCAGCTGGCTGAAAGAGCTTGAACCACAGGTCAAGACCACCGAGGACAGGGAAAAAATGGGCAGCTCCATTTACGGCATCGAGAAAAAGCAATTCCCCTATATGCTGGCCATCACCAACCTGCTGCTCCATGACATTGACGAGCCGAGGATTTACCACGACAACAGCCTTGCTCACAGCGTGCTGGACTATACGGAAAAGGATGCCTTTGATAAAATCCTCATGAATCCACCATACGGTGGCACCGAAGGGGAGGCCATTAAGAAAAACTTCCCCGAGAATTTGGCTAATTCCGAGACCGCTGACCTCTTCATGAGCGTAATCATGTACCGCCTGAAAAAGAATGGCCGCGCCGCCGTGGTGCTGCCTGACGGCTTCCTTTTTGGCACCGACAACACCAAGACCGCCATCAAGAAGAAACTCATAAGCGAATTCAACCTGCATACCATCATCCGGCTTCCCGGCAGTGTCTTCGCTCCCTACACCAGCATTACCACCAACCTGCTGTTCTTTGATAACACTGAGCCTACCAAGGAAGTTTGGTTCTACCGTCTGGATAT
>CAJOIN010000293.1 GCA_905234515.1 uncultured Selenomonas sp. | reverse complement strand
TGCTCGTTGCGCTACTGCTTTTGCAGGCACAGCTGGTGTTAGCTGCGCCGCCAGCCATTACTGCTGATGCAGCCATCGTCATTGATGCAGCTACGGAGAAGGTTGTCTATGAAAAAAATGCAGACAAGAAAGAATACCCTGCCAGCATGACCAAAATGCTCACCTGCATCATAGGTCTGGAAAATGGGCAGGCCAACAAGATTGTCTCCATCTCGCCTGCCGCTACTGATGTGGAGTGCACGGAACTGTGGCCAGGCGAAGAACTTATCTTCAGTGACCTGCTGAATCAAATGATGCTGATTTCCGACAACGGTGCTGCCCTGGCAGTAGGAGAGGTGATTGGCGGCAGCCAGAGCAACTTTGCCAAAATCATGAATCAGAAGGCCCAGGAAATCGGCACCACCAATTCACATTTTGTCAATCCCAACGGCATGCCCCATCCAAACCACTATTCCACTGCCAGGGATATGGCAAAAATCGCCGCATATGGCATGAGAAACAAAACCTTCCGCTCCATCGTTTCCACCCCGGCCAAGAACATCTATTACCTGAAGCCCAGGGGACACGTTGAGTACTGTGAGAATACCAACGAACTCTTGGCCAGCTATCCCGGCTGCA
This sequence comes from uncultured Selenomonas sp., assembly GCA_905234515.1. Classification (GTDB taxonomy): domain Bacteria; phylum Bacillota; class Negativicutes; order Selenomonadales; family Selenomonadaceae; genus Selenomonas_B. Next base: position 1,726 of record CAJOIN010000293.1, on the reverse strand, counting down.
CAGGCATCAAGACAGGCTATACCAGAGCCGCCCAAGGCTGTCTGGCAGCTGCCGCCAAGCGCGGGGACAAAGAATATATTGTCATTGTCATGCACTCAAAGGACTGGGATACCCGCTTCACCGAAGCCGCCGCCCTACTGGATTATGCCTTCGCCCAGCCAGACACAACTTCTCCAAAAACAGAACCAGAGCCTACTAAACCCAAACGCAAATCAAAACACCATCACCGTTCATGACCTTAAAACCTAAATTGGCTGTTGCACATATCTGAAACGTGCAACCATAATGGTCCCTGGATTCGGACCATTATAAACGTTCTCTTAGTATGAAATTTCTGACCAATCATTCTGTACTTAGCTCCCTGTTTTGTAAAAATGTGATATAATAGCTGTAACAGACCATTATTTTTGTGATTATACATTTAGATTTATGGAGAATTTTGTGATGGAGCGATTGACACGAAAAATTGATACCCGTCTTATCCAGTGGGCAGCAACCCCGGAACGCATGCCTCTCATCATAAAGGGAGCACGACAGATAGGCAAAACAGAGGCGATAAGCCACTTTGCTAAACAGCACTACCAGAACGTTGTCGAAATCAACTTCGTCCTCCAAAAGGAATACCGCAGTATCTTCGACGACGGCTATGAAATTGACTCTATACTTCGAAACATTTCTTTTCTTAACCCATCCCTCAAGATGGAGCCCGGCAATACCCTGATATTCTTCGACGAGCTCCAGGCCTGTCCGGATTGTGCCACCAGCCTGAAGGCATTCAAACTTGACGGACGATATGACGTAATCTGCTCAGGCTCGTTGATGGGCATCAGCTACGAGCAAATTGAATCCAACAGCGTTGGCTTCAAGGAAGACATCACCATGTATCCATTGGACTTTGAGGAATTCTTATGGGCCAAGGGTTATTCAGATGAGCAGATTGACATCCTTTACCAACACATGAAAGAATTTAAGCCACTCCCCAGTACGGTCATGTCCGTGCTGCGTGAAGCGTTCCGGGAATATTTAGTCCTCGGCGGGATGCCAGCTGTTGTATGGTCCTTCATCCAGAGTGGCAACTATAGCGGAACTCTGGCAATCCAAAAGCAGCTATTGCTTGATTACGAGGAAGATATTACGAAGTATGCTCAAGGCTTAGACCAGGCCAAAATCCTGAACGTCTATCGCAAGATTCCGGTGTTCCTTGGCAAAGACAATAAGAAATTCCAGATTTCCAAAGTTGCCCATGGAGCCAGAAGCCGCGAGTACATAGGCGTGACTGACTGGCTGAAGAATGCGGGCATTGTGAACATATGCTATTGCATGGAGCACCCTGAGCTCCCCTTGAGGGGAAACTATGACCCCAATAATTACCGAATCTATTACGGCGATACGGGGCTACTCATTGCCTCACTAGATGAGGAAGCCCAGGCTGATTTACGACAGAACAAGAACTTCGGCGTCTACAAGGGGGCACTGTTTGAGAATATTGTGGCCCAAATGTTGGTACCTCAGGGGTATGACCTATACTTCTACCGTAATAGAACGGCCACGCTGGAAATGGATTTCTTCATCCGTGACGCAGATTCACTAATACCTGTAGAGGTTAAGGCAAAGAACGGAGCAACCAAATCTCTGAACACCTTGATTGACAACAGTGCCTATCCTGATATCCGGCGTGGGATAAAACTTGGCGATACGAATATTGGCTACAATGATAAGTTCATAA
>CAJOIN010000292.1:3321-4030 GCA_905234515.1 uncultured Selenomonas sp. | reverse complement strand
TGCTCGATGGGTATTCTAAAGATGTCGGTATCACCAAGACTGAGCGTTGGGATTCTCTGCGGTCGCAGTTTGAATCAGTCAACATTGCCATGTCGAATTATCTGAAGTCTGCTGGTCGTGCATCCGAGGCGACTAAGTACCTGCGTGAGGCTCTGTATTCTGTTGCAAATACGCCGTTGTATGAGCCGTTGAAACGACAGTTGGCAGAGCTTATCGTAAGCCTTAACAAGGTAAAAACCGATGTTAAGGAGCTTTGCTCCTTGCCTTTTTTTGACGTAATGGGGCCGCCCGGATGGATTCTTTTTTTTACGGGAAGGAATGGGAACACTGTACAAAGAAGATAAAAAACCATGAACCTATAGTAACGACAGAAAGGAGACTTGCCATGAACACCTTGAAGCAAACTTTATCGGATATCTTCGACCTGGAAAAAGACCGGGCTTCCCTGGAAGAGATAGCAGAGCGCATCTACTCCGGGGGCACTCTCAAGGGCACCAATATGTGCATCCTGATCCTGGCCATCTTCATAGCCTCCATCGGGCTCAACATGAACAGCACGGCGGTCATCATCGGCGCCATGCTGATTTCCCCTCTCATGGGGGTCATTATGTCCATCGGCTATGGCATGGCCACCTATGACAGCAATTATGTGAAAGAATCCTTTCTGAAGCTGCTTTTTCAGGTCATCCTCTCGGTGCTGACCTCGGCT
>CAJOIN010000292.1:0-3245 GCA_905234515.1 uncultured Selenomonas sp. | reverse complement strand
CATCATTGGCAGCACCCGCCTGGAAAAAAGCAATGTCATCCCCGGCGTGGCCATTGCCACGGCTCTGATGCCCCCGCTGTGCACCGCAGGGTTCGGCCTGGCCAACCACGCACCCAAGTTCTTTTTGGGTGCCCTTTACCTCTTTTTCATCAACAGTTTCTTCATCTGCCTTACCACCTTCCTGGTGCTGAAATTTATTAAGATTCCCGTCAAAACCTATGTTTCCGAAAAGGTTTTTCAGCGGCAAAGATGGTATCTTTCCCTTCTGGGGATTCTCATTATCCTCCCCAGCATGTACATGGCCTATCAAAGTGTCCGCAACAATCTGGAGCAGGTGCAGATCAAAACCTACATCGAAAAAACTTTCCGGCCTGATAACCTCCATGTCATCTCCCATCATCTAAACGAGGAGGCAGGGCAGCTGGAGCTCACCCTTATAGGACGCACCGTGACCCCGGAAGAAAGGGAAGAGTATGAAAAACAGCTGGCGGGCTATTCCCAGCTGGCAGGGCTGAAGCTCTATCTCATCCAGAACGACCTGTCCGGCACTGTGAGCAGGGAAGACCTGCAAAATCTCGTGGACAGCCAGTGGAACAAGGCAGGGGGCGCCACCCTGACGGAAACCAAGGAGGAGCTGAAAAAATACCAGGAGCGCAGCCTCACCTACGCCCCTGCCTATCAGCGTCTCACCGAAGACCGGAAGCTTCTGGCGGGAATACGTCAGAAAGCCCCCATTATCTTCCCTCAGTTCGCAGATATAGAGGGTGCAGCTGTGCCCCAGGAGGATAAAGAGGGAAAGATCTCCTACCACAGATTTTTTGCCCTTGTTCATCTGAAAAGCCCCCTGACCCCGGAGGAAGAAGGCCGCTTCAAGAACTGGCTGGACAAAGAAATAAGCCTGCCTACCGAAATTCTTTTCCGGGTGGAGCCGGCTCCGTCCGGAAACTAGCATTTTGCCAAAAGGGGAAAATTTGACGGTATGCAGATACCCCTATATACTTTTAATTAGAGAATGCAGAATACTCAGCCTGCCGGGCGGAGTTCTGCTCTCTGCTGGTGGTGGCCATCGCCTTCTTGGACTTTGACAAGATCACCAGGGTGCTGGGCATCTTTACTCCCATTATCGTGGCCATGATTCTTCTGGTGACGGGGTATACCTTCTTTAACTTAAAAATCTGAATTATCCCCTTAAATCCAAGGGGGACAAAATAGGGGACAAACGTGAAAAAATCTATAGCATGATAGCGGCGGATTCCAAAGTTTCCTTGAGGGAAATTGCTGAAAGGTTAGGAGTAAGCAAGAAGCAGGTTGAGTCAGCGGTGGCTTTTTTAAAGAAGTCTGGGCGCTTGAAGCGTCAGGGAAGCAGTCGCGGAGGCAGCTGGGAAGTTTTTTAAAGTTTCAAGATATGTAAAAAAAAGCGGGAACTCCCGCTTTTTTGTGTCTTATTTGCCTATGCAGAAACGCTTGAAGACTTCGTCCACGATATCGTCGCCGATTTTTTCGCCGGTGAGCTCGCCCAGGGCTTCCCAGGCGGAGCGCAGGTCGATGGAGAGGAAGTCAAGGCCCATGGCGGCCTCGATGGTGGTCAGGGCTTCGGAGAGGTGACGGTCGGCCCGTTTGAGGATGTCCGCCTCCTCCTCGTCCCGCAGGAAGGTGGTCTGTGCCTCGCCAGCCTTGAAGACAAAGGCGTGGACCTCTTTGGAGAGCTGCTCCAGCCCCTGCCTGCCTCCCTTGGTGCTGATGGGGATGATGGGCACCTCCGGCAGCCGCTGCTGCAGCTCCTGGCTGGTGAGCCTGGCCGGCAGGTCCTGCTTGGTCAGGAGTATGATGGAGGGCTGTCCGGACAGCAGGGAGAGGATTTCCTCGTCTTCCTCATCCAGGGGACGGGAGGAGTCAAAGAGGGCCAGCACCAGCTGGGCCTTTTCTATATACTCTTTGGATTTTTCCACCCCCAGCTGCTCCACGGTATCGGAGGTTTCCCGGATGCCGGCGGTGTCGATAATGCGCAGGGGCACCCCGTCCATATCTGCGTATTCTTCAATGGCGTCTCTGGTGGTGCCGGGAATGTCTGTGACAATGGCCCGCTCCTCCCGGAGGAGGGCGTTCAGCAGGCTGGACTTGCCCACGTTGGGCTTGCCGACAATGGCGGTCATAAGGCCTTCCCGCAGGATCCTGCCGGTGCTGGCAGTGGAGATAAGCCTTTGGAACTTCTCCCGCAGGGCCTCAATGCTCAGGCGGATTTTCTCTGTCTTCGCTTCCTCCACGCCCTCCTCGGGAAAATCGATAAGGATTTCCTGGCGCCATTCCTTGATTTCCCCGGAGAAGCTGCCGGAGAGGTGGCCGGCGGCCTGCTTCAGGGCCAGCTCCGTCTTGGCGTTGATGACGTCCATGACGGCCTGGGCTTCGCTGAGGTCAAGGCGGCCGTTCAGAAAGGCCCGCTTGGTGAATTCCCCGGGCTCGGCAGGACGGGCCCCGGCCTCGAAGAGGGCCCGCAGGGCGGCCCGCAGGGCCATCTGTCCCCCGTGGCACTGGAGCTCCACCACGTCCTCGCAGGTGTAGCTGTGGGGGGCCCGCATGACCAGGGCGATGGCCTCGTCTATAAGCTGGCCCTCCTTGTCCAAGAGCTTGCCGAAGGCAGCGGTATAGGCTGGCATGGCAGCAGTCTTTTTCCCCGTGGGGGAGGAAAAGACCTGGTCGGCAATCTCAAAGGCCTTCCTGCCACTGATGCGGATAATGCCGATGCCCCCTGCGCCGGGGGCGGTGGCGATGGCGGCGATGGTGTCTTCTTTGTACATGGGATACCTCCACTGAAAAAGCGCTCCCTGGCAAATTGTGTTTGCGAAAGGAAAGCGCTTGCGTTATACTGTATGAAGGTGTTATCCGGCGAATCGGCGGCCCTCGCAGAAAGGCAGAAACCACAAATTGGCTGGCACATTACGTGCGGTCGATCGGTCAAAGCTCGAAAGCGAGGTGAGCTGATATGGAACAGCTAATCGTAGTCTTGATTCTTCTCTGGCTGATTCTCATTGAAGCAAAAAATAACCGCCCATGACGCCCAAGTCGCGACGGTTATCTTTTGAACTAACCAAAACTGCGTGAGGGCTGACCGTTGCCGGATAGCACTCTTTGTAATTCCAAGTATAGCAAATTTTTCAAAAAAGTCAACTATCGTTTCATGAAGGAGCATTCCCATGTTTGTAGCCGGAAAATATGATGTGATTGTCATTGGCGCGGGCCATGCCGGG
>CAJOIN010000291.1 GCA_905234515.1 uncultured Selenomonas sp. | reverse complement strand
AGGCTCTTGGTGGCCAGGAGCCAGCAGAAGATGGTGAAGCAGGAGAGGCCGGAGGTGAAGATGACGCAGTTGCCTGCCAGCTCGGCGTCGCTGCCCATTTGCTGGGCCATGGCGAAGGAGGCCACGGCGCAGGGGGTGGCGAAGATGGCGATGAGGGTTACGAAGTCAACGCCCCTGAAGCCCAGCCAGGCGGCCAGCCCCAGCATAAGGGCGGGGGCCAGCACCAGCTTGGAGACGGTGCAGAAAATAAGTTCCCAACGGTGCTCTCTGGTGCTGCCCAGGCGGAAGCTGGCGCCCAGGATGATAAGGGCCACAGGAGTGGTGGCGGCGGCCACCTCCCCCAAGGGCTTCAGCACCGGGGCAGGAAGGGAAATACCGATGAAGCGGGCGATGCCAGCGAAGATGGCACCCAGGATCATGGGATTCTTCAGGATGTTTTTGATGGTGGGATACAGGTGGAGTTTTCCCCCTCGGCAGGTTTCCAGGGCAATGACAGCCAGCACGTTGTAAATGGGCACGATGAAGGCAATCATCATGGTGGGAATGGCAAGCTCGTTGGCGCCGAAGATATTGCCTATAATGGGAATGCCCAGCAGCACGAAGTTGCTGCGGAAGATGGCCTGGGCCATGGCGCCCCGCCTTATAGGCACTTCCTTTTCCAAGGCGTAGGCCGCCGCCATGCTGAGGACGAAAAGGGCTATGACTCCCAGGGAACCGAAGACGATGAGTTTCGGACGGAAGGCTGAGGCAAAATCAGCGGTGTAGAGGTTATAGAACATCATAATGGAGAAGAATACCTTGAAAACCATGCGGTTGATATGGTTCAGCTCTGTCTCTGTCAACAGGCGCAGGAATTTTACCATAGCGCCGATGCCTATAAGGATGAAAAGAGGCACCACAGCTCCCAGGGCGATAAAGAAATTGCTGGTCATAAGATCGCTCCTTGTTGTTTCTTCCCTCCCATTATGCCACAGAAATCCTTGGTGATAAAGGGCAATTGACGTTCTTTTGCGCCGTTGCTAGAATGGAATTGACAGGCAAAAGAAGGGAGGCGAAAGGCCTTGGAAGCAAAGGAAAAGAAATTGCTGGAACTGCTGGCAGACTACGGCAAAGTGGCGGTGGCCCTTTCCGGGGGCGTGGACAGCATGACCCTGGCCAAAGCGGCGGTGCTGGCCCTGGGAGAGAGGGCAGTGGCGGTGACGGCCAAATCTGAGCTCCTGGCCCGGGAGGAAGAAAAGGACGCAGCAGCAGGGGCAAAGGCAATAGGCATCAGGCAGGTGGTGCTGCCTGCAGAGGACCTGTCCTACCCGGAGGTTGTGCGAAATGACAAGGAGCGGTGTTACTACTGCAAAAGATACCGCTTTCAAAAGCTCAAGGACTGGGCAGAGTCCCAGGGGATAGCTTATGTGGCAGATGGCTCCAATGTGGATGATGCAGGGGATTACCGCCCGGGCATGAGGGCCGTGAAGGAACTGGGGATAGTTTCTCCTTTGGCTGAGTGCGGCTTCACCAAAGCGGATATCCGTAAGCTGGCCAGGTCATGGGATATACCCATCTGGGACAAGCCCAGCGCTGCCTGCCTGGCCTCCAGAGTTGCTTATGATATAGAACTTACGCCAGAGCGTTTGGAACGCATCGACAAAGCAGAGGAGTTCCTGCGCAGCCTGGGTGTAAAAGGACAGCTGAGGGTCCGTGACCACGGGGATTTGGCCAGGATAGAGGCAGGGGAGGAAGATATGCCCGTCCTTCTGCCACATAGGCAGGCCATAGCTGCAAGGCTGAAGGAACTCGGCTTTGCCTATGTGACCCTTGATATGCAGGGCTACCGCATGGGCAGCCAGAATGAGGTTCTATGAAATAATGAGGGCTGACTAGATTTCTAGTTTGGATATTGTAAGACATAGGAATATAGGAGGTGCATGTAAATGCTGAAGGAATGGTTGGGGGCCATTAAGGTGGCCGGGGATATTGTCAAGGGAGGCATATCTGCCTATGAGGCAGGTGAAGAGGTGGATGCACTGATTGCCAAAGCCTCAGAAGAATATCAGGAGGCCTTGACTGAAGAAGAAAAAGCTCTGCACCAGCAATATTTGTCCGCCAAGGAGGAAGAAGAAAAAACAAAATTGCGCCTGTCGTATCTGGCTGCATTGGCTGACAATCCTTCCCTGCCGGAGGATTTTCGGCAGGAAATTAAGGAAAAAGCCCAATCCTACCGCAAGGCGGAAAATTTTGCCCTGGACAGCATGAAAGAAACCTTGCTGGAACATGCGGAGACTGAGGAGCAAAAAGAGGGGATAGAGCGTGTGGTGGAGGATATGAAACAGAAATAGTGCCAGAATGAAGTTTCTGCAATTTAATTT
>CAJOIN010000290.1 GCA_905234515.1 uncultured Selenomonas sp. | reverse complement strand
TCATTTATTTCATAGAAACGGGGCAGGAGGTTAGCTATGGTAGACTTGCCGGCTCCCGATGGTCCTACGAAAGCAATCATCTGACCTGGCTTTACCTCCAGACTAACATCTTCCAGCGCCAAAGTCCCTTCCTTGTATCCGAAAGAAACATGGTCTACTACCACATTGCCCTTGATTTCTGGCAATTCTGCAGCCCCTTCCTTGTCAGCAAGTGGTTCCGGCAGGTCCAACACGTTGAACACTCTGTCAACAGCAGCCATAGCCTTCTGCATATTGCCATAAACCCTCGACAAACGCTTGACAGGATTGGCCAAATTCACTGCATAAGTTAGGAAAGCAATCAATGAACCAGACGTCATTTCACCATTTATGACTTCCAGTCCACCGAACCAGATAATGAACGTCACGGAGACTGCCGCCAAAAACTCCACTGTAGGAGAAAGGAGACTGGTAAGCTGCGCATTCTTCATGACAGCCTTGAAGTTCAATATGTTCTGTTTTTCAAAACGGGTAAGCTCATAGTCTTCCCTGGCAAAGGTCTTAACCACCTTCACTGCAGACACACTTTCCTGCAGGAAGGATGTAATGTCCGCCATGCGTTCCTGGATGACCGTGCCATTTTTCTTCAGCTTGCGGCCAAAAATCTTCATGGCCTGCCCCACCAAAGGAATAACCACCAAAGTCAGCAGGGAAAGTTTCCAATCCAGGTAAACCATTAGGACAATGGAACCTATGAGGATAGCCCCTTCGGTCACCAACTCGATAAGCTGTCCCATAAGCGCTGACTGGATGGCCGCCACGTCATTGGTGATGTAGCTCATGGTCTCGCCTGTCTGATGCCGATCAAAATAGGCCATAGGCAGACGCTGAAACTTCTTGTACATCTCTTCACGTACATCTATGATGACTTTCTCGCCCAGATAGGAGATCAAATAAGACTGGCCATAATAAAAGACGCCGCGAATAAGGAAGGTGACGACAATGCCCAGGGAAATCATATTCAGCATGAACATGTCCTTCTCCATCAGGACCTTATCCACCATATCCTTGATAATCCAAGGCAGGTAAAGATTAGCTGCAGAGGCCATGATGATGCAAAAAATTGCCAGGATGAACCTATTGACATAAGGCCTCATGTATTTCATCAGCCGCTTATAATTCTTCATGAAATATTCTTCCCTCGACTTCTCTTGAAATCCTTCATATCACACATGTCGCTTGGCACAAGCCAGCACCTTTTCCGCCACACGATAAGCTGCCCCTGGCTCCCCCAGTTTTGCACAGGCTTCCCTGAGCTTTTGGCAGGTGATCTTTCTCTTTTCCTCTCCGGGATAAAGTGGCAGCACGTGCTCAGCAATAGACACAGGCGTAACCTGCTCCTGCAATAGTTCCGGCTGAAACCTCTCTCCCAGAAGGATGTTGGGCAGACTGAAATTATCCACGTGTACCAGCAATCTGCCTATAAAGGCAGAAAGCTTAGAAAAACGGTAGAGCACCACACAGGGCAGCCCCATGAGAGCCGCCTCCATTACCACCGTGCCTGAGGTTGCCATAGCCACGGCCCCCATTCTCATAAGAGCATAGCGGTGTTCCGTGCCTGTCAGGGTTATTTCCACCCCCGCCTGAGCAACTTTTTCCTCTATCAGCGGTCTGAGTCCCTCATCTGCCACAGGCAGATAGAAACGGGTTTCAGGACGTTTTTCCTTCAGAAGCTTCGCAGCTCCCAGCATATCTGAAAGGAGCATTTCTATTTCCTGCCTGCGGCTGCCGGGCAGCAGCAATACAGGCACTTCGTCTTTCTGCAAGCCGAACTCCCGCTCAGCCTGGTTGGCTGGGATCTCAGCCTTGACCGTATCTACCAAGGGATTTCCAACAAAGGAAATCTTCGCCCCTGCCGCTTCGTACGGTGGCAGTTCGTGTGGAAAGATAGCTACAAATTCCTCTGCAATTCCGGCACATGTTTTGGCACGCCCTTTCCGCCAAGCCCAGGCAGAGGGAGGAATATAAGAAAACACCGGTATCCCCAAAGCCCTGGCTTTTTTTGCCAGCCGCCAGTTAAAATCCGGGTAATCTATCAGTACCAGGAGGTCAGGCTTCTCCTCCCGCATGGCATTTTCCAAATCACGCAAAAGCCCCAGGATTTTGCCAAGATTCTTAAGTACCTCCCAGACCCCCATGACATTGTAATCGGCAAAGTCCCTGATCAGGCGCACACCGGCGCCCTCCATTTCCCTACCGCCAAAGCCAATGAGCTGTATGGAGGAATCCAGGCTAACCAACGCCTCTGCCAGCCGCCTGCCATGCAAATCCCCCGAAACCTCACCTGCTGAAAGCATGATCTTCACCGGGAATACCTCCGTCCATCAACTTAT
>CAJOIN010000289.1 GCA_905234515.1 uncultured Selenomonas sp. | reverse complement strand
GGGGATGGAGCCTGCCAGCACCAGGGTGTCACCCTCCCCCAGCTTATCCAGCTTGGCAAAGAGCTCCTGCTGGGCTTCCTCGGTGATTTTCGGCCCCTGGCCGTTGATCTCCGTTTCCCTGTCGGCCTTGGCCTTCACGTTGATGCGGGAGAAGCCCTCCTTCAGCCACACGAAGTCGAAGGCGCAGCCGAAGCCCTCCAACTGCCGCTGGATCTCGGCGCCGGTGAAGCCCGCCAGAAAGCCCAGGGCCGTGGACTTAATGCCCATATTGGCCAGCACAATGGACACGTTGATGCCCTTGCCGCCCGCCAGCACCTGCTCGTAATTCACCCGGTTGATTTCCCCGGCGGTGAACTTGTCCAGACGCACGATGTAGTCCAGGGCAGGGTTGAAAGTTACAGTGTAAATCAATGTTCGTCCCCCTCCTCTATGATGGTGGTGAAGTCACGGTATTTCTTGTCCTCCAGGCGGCCCGTGATAATGGCTGCGCTGGTCAGGGGCGCAAAGGTGATGGGCGTGATGCGGTTGAATTTCGACCGGTCAGCCAGCACATAGGCCCGCTTGCAGCGGGACACGGCCTCACCCTTGACGGTGCCCTCGTCCGCATCCGGCGTGGAAAAGCCCGACTCCACGCTGACGCCGTTGGTGCCGAAAAAACCCTTGGTGAAGTTGTAGCCCTTCAAAGAGGCCAGGGCATCTGCGCCGATAACCGCCTCGGTGACGGCCTTGACCCTGCCCCCCAGGATAAAGGCTTTGAAGCCGTGGGAGGCCAGCCGCGCCGCATGGGGCAGGCCGTTGGTCACGTAGGTGGCTCCCTTCTCCGACAGAAAATCAATCATCTGCAGGGTGGTGGAGCCGGCGTCAAGATAGACGAAATCGCCGGAACGGATCATGGTAGCCGCATGGCGGGCAATGGCGATTTTTTCCTCCGTGTACAGGGAATTCTTGGTGCGCATATCCTCCTCGGAGGCGGTGTAGTGGCTGGACAGGGCCGTAGCCCCCCCGTAGACTTTGTACAGGCGGCCGCTCTTGTGCAAACTGGTCAGATCCCGGCGAATTGTGGATTCGGAGGTGTGCAAAAGCTCCGTCAGCTCTACCACGGTCACAGCTTTCCTTTCCTCCAGCAGGCGCAGAATAGCGGCATAGCGCTCCTCTGTCAGCATGATTTATTCACCCGTCCTTTCACTTCGTTGCTGATTGTCTATATATTACACCAGCTAACAGTCAAAGTCAATCAAAATCGTGTTTAACCACGCAAAAACTATCGGCAAATAAGCGAAAGCAAGCAAAATCAGCCAATGTACAATTCCTTAAATCATCTAGCAGGAATTTTGGCATTTCCCCATAATATGTATATATTAGAAGAAAACATAAGGAGTGTGACATATGGAGAAGGAGACCAAGCAGGAGCAGCTGCAGACAGCCTCCCCGCCGGCCAGCCGGGGGGGGAAGCCGCCTATTACCCAGCACCGCAAAGCCTCATTTTATTTCAAGAAGTACCTGACCATCTTCGTAGGTGCCATTATCGCAGCCGTGGGGCTGGAGCTTTTCCTGATACCCAACGAAGTCATTGACGGCGGCGTGGTGGGCCTGTCCATCATGGCCCAGACCCTCACGGGCATGAGCCTGGGCGTGTTCCTGGTGCTGTTCAATCTGCCCTTCCTGTACCTGGGCTATAAGCAGATCGGCAAGAATTTCGCCATTGCTACCCTGATTGCCATTCTCTTTCTGTCCGGCTGGTCGGAGGTCATGGGGCAGTTCCCCAAGGTCACCAATGACCCGTTCCTTGCGGCCATCTTCGGCGGCATTATCGATGGCGTGGGGGTGGGCCTGATCATCCGCGCCGGAGGCTCCCTGGACGGTACGGAGATTGTGGCCATTATCATGGACAAGAAATCCGTCTTTTCCGTGGGTGAGGTGGTAATGTTCATCAACCTCTTTATCCTGTCCAGCGCAGGACTGCTCTACGGCTGGGACAAGGCCATGTACTCCCTGGTGGCCTACTTCGTGATTTCCAAGATGATAGATGTGGTCATCAAGGGGCTGGATGAGAGCTATGCGGTGATGATTGTCACCAACGAGCACGAGGACATCACCAGCGCCCTGAACGACCGCCTGGGCCGGGGCGTTACCCTGCTCCACGGGCAGGGGGGCTACACCGGGGACGAGAAGGAAGTGCTGTACTGCGTGGTCACGCGGCTGGAGGTGGACAAGCTGAAGGAAATCGTGCTGGAAAAGGACGAGAATGCTTTTGTTACTATCAATGCCGTGCATGATATTGTGGGCGGGCGGTTCAAGAAGAAAGCGATACACTGAATATAGTTATAGCAGACGACACAAATCAGCACCTATACCACATGTCCGCCCCCTAGG
>CAJOIN010000288.1 GCA_905234515.1 uncultured Selenomonas sp. | reverse complement strand
TTCATTTTAAATGGATATATCTGGTAGCCCGGCCGATTCCTTCCCGGCCCAGATACCCTTCTTCCACCAATTTCCGCAGAGCTCCCTCTACTGCGCTTAAGCTGAGTGAGGGGCAGAGCTCCCGGATATCCTGTTTGGTGAAGCGGCCAATTTTCTGCATGGAGGCCTTGCGTACCATTTCCAGGGCGGAGAGTTTTTCCTCAACCAGGGAGAAGCGGTCTGCAAAATCCCTGTAAGCAGCAATGATGGTGCCTAAAAGGTACTTGATAAAGGGAACCACATCTTCTTTGCCTTCATGCCAGTTGTGCTGTGATTGTCTTAAGGCATCATAATAGCCGTCTTTGTGTTTGGCGATTTTGGCTTCCAAGGAGATATATTTCCCCACATAAAAGCCACTGCGATACAGGAGCAGGGTGGTCAAAAGCCTGCTCATGCGGCCGTTGCCGTCATTGAAGGGATGGATGCAGAGGAAGTCATGAATGAAAATGGGGATGGCAATCAATGGCTCGACCTCTGCGTTTCCTATGACGCGATTGTACTCCTCACATATCATATCCAGGGCTGCCGGTGTTTCAAAGGGGGCAAGGGGCGTGAAGAGAATTTCTGTATGGCCGTCTGGGTAAGCAGCGCTGATGTAGTTTTGTACGCTTTTGGTGCGTCCTCCCATGGGATTGTCCATGTGACTGTAGAGTATCTTGTGGAGCTGCAGGATGAAGTTCTGGGTAATGGGGATGGCATCAAAATTTTCGTGGATGATATTCAGCACATCGCGATAGCCGGCAATTTCCTGCTCATCGCGGTTCCTGGGAGTGGTTTTGTCTTCTACCAGCTGCCTGATGCGGGTACTGGTGGTCACTATACCTTCGATGGCGTTGGAAGACTCTGTGCTTTGAATTTTGGCTATTTCAACCAGTTTTTCCAGCTCTTCCGGACGCTGTTTCAAATAGAGTTCCTGCTTTCCGGCTTCCTTATATATTGAAGCAATATAGCCCAGGACTTCTGAATCCCAGGTCATATCCTTGATTTTGGCATAGTTAAATTGACGCATACCCTTAACACCTCCGTTTTCCCTTATATTATACTCAGTTTTAAGGGAAAGATAAAGAGATTAAGGGAAAGATGGGGGCTGATAAGGTGAAATCTCTATTGACTAGGACAGATATTTAGAATACTATTTAATGAAAGGAACAAAACAGGGGCTATCATCGGCTGGCCGGTGACAGTCCTGTTTTCGTGTATATTTTTGAAACCAAGAGGTGTGGAAATGCATTCACTTTATACGGCCATGCTGCAGGACAAATCTTTGCAGCGCTTGCAGGAGTATTTCTGCGGTGGTCCGTCAGAGACTTTGGCTTATGGCTTGGGAGGCTCGCAAAAGCATGCTGCTTTGGCAGCCTGCTACCAGAAGAAGCCCCAGCCCACGGTCATCATTGTCCACAGCACGGAATCCCTGGAGGAGTGGCGGGAAAACCTGGCCTTGCTTCTGCCTGAGGTTTCCGTGGTGGAGCTTCCGGAAATGGATATGCTGCAGGTGCAGGCCCAGGCCCGCAGCCTGGAGCGCAGCGCCCGGCGCATGGATGTGCTGGGCCGCTTGATGCGCCATGAACCGGTTATCGTGCTGGCCAAGGCAGTGGCAGCGGTGCAGAAGGGCATGAGCCCGGCTGAGTTCCAGCGCCTGGCCCTTTCGGTGAAGCTGGGGGAGATAATGCCCAGGGAAAAGCTTTTGCAGAGGCTGGCAGACCTGGGCTATGAGCGCACTGAGGAGGTTGAGCGGGTCGGACAGTTCAGTGCCCGGGGCGGTATTGTGGACATTTTTGCCATCAATGCCCTGCGCCCCGTGCGCATTGAGTTTTTTGATGATGAAGTGGATTCCATACGTGAGTTTGATATAGAAACCATGCGCTCCAGGGAGAGCGGGCTCACGCAGGTTTCCGTGCTGCCTCTGGCCCAGACCGATGCCAGCGGGCGGCCCGCAATGTTCCTGGCCTATTTAGGCGGCAAGGGGGCAGTGGTTTTCGATGATCCCACCCGCATCCGCGAGCGCATCAGGAACCTCATCAAGGAGAACCCGGAGGCCAGGGATCAGGTTTTCAGTTGGGAAGATTTGGTGGAGGCCGCCCAGGGCAATCGTGTGCTCTATATGGCACTGATGCTGCAGCAAATCCACGGCGCTGAACCCCGGACTACACTGAGCATTACGGCTGTCAACATGACGCCTTTCCAGCGGCAGATGGAGCTTCTGGAGAGCGAGGTTCACCGCTGGCTGGCGCAGCAGCAGTGCGTGCTGGTGCTGCTATCGACCCAGGATAAGGCCAACAACATGCGTGAGTTCTTTGCACGCAAGCGCATACCTTCCGCTATTGTGCCCGAGGGGGAGAGCCTTCGT
>CAJOIN010000287.1 GCA_905234515.1 uncultured Selenomonas sp. | reverse complement strand
CAATCACGGACAGGGTAAAGGCCAGGGCTGCCGAGTACAGATAGTGGAGCCCTGCCGCCTCGGTCAGCGCGTAAAGGGCTCCCAGCTCCAGCAGCAGGCAACTGCCCCCCGCCAGGAGGAAGCGAAGGATTTCCAGCAGATTGCGGCCCAATGTCAATACGCCCCTTTGCCTACGAATACCGCCTTGAAGGTCTTGAACAGATACACCAAATCTATCCACACAGACCAGTTGCGCACATACCATGTGTCCATGGCGACGCGCTCCTCATAGGTGGTATCGCTGCGGCCCGAAGCCTGCCACATGCCGGTAATGCCGGGCCGCACCAGATAGTATTCACGGATATTCTCATGGTAGCGCTCAACTTCCGCCTGCACGATGGGCCTGGGGCCCACCAGGCTCATATCCCCTGTGATGACGTTCCAGAGCTGGGGCAGCTCGTCCAGGCTTGTCTTGCGGAGGAAGGCTCCCAGTTTGGTCACTCGGGGGTCGTTGGTCAGCTTGAAGTTTTCCTCCCATTCCCTGCGGGCCTCGGGATTTGCGGCCAGATATTCCTGCAGGCGCTCCTGGGCATCCGGCACCATGGTCTGGAATTTATAGCAGGGGAACTCCCTGCCCCCCCGGCCCACACGCCGGTGAGCGAAGATGACCCGTCCATGGTTGCTGACGGCCACCGCCAGCGCCAGGGCCAGCAGGAAGGGGGCGAGCAGGATGCTGCCCAGGATGGTTGCCACCAAATCAAAGGTGCGCTTCAGGAAGCGGTTCCCTGCCCTGGCCACTCGCTGAAAAGCACATCCACCTGCACATCTGCCATGGGGGTGCCGATGAGATCCGGCACAAAGGCGATATTGCGCACATGGGGCTGCAAACTGGCAATAAGGCCGGCCAGTTTCTCCCTGGACAGCCCAGGGGCTGCAATGATAACCGTGGATATGCCGATGCGCCTCACCAGCTTCTCCGCCTGGGCAAAGGTACCCAAGTGGCGGAAGCTATGGGCCAGCTGCTCCGAAACCGGATCATCATCTATGATGCCCAGGATATTGTAGCGGTAGCCTAAGTCCCCGTCAAAGAAGCGCAGCACCCGCTCCGCCGTCCTGCCGGCTCCCACCAGCACCACCGGCTCATGGAAGTAACGGTAGCGCTTCAGGATTTTCAGCAGGATATAGCGCCCTACATAAAGAAAGAGCAGCACAAAGGCCGCAAAGAAGACGAAAAACAGGCGGGAGGCGCTGTCCGTCAGTTTCAGCAAATACAGCAGCAGCACGCTGGCCAGAAGGCCGTTCAGCACCGCATAGAAAATGCGCCTTATCATATCCACCACGGGCTGGGCCCGGCGGTACGCATGCATCAGTTGCAGAAAAACGATAAAGAACAGCGGCACCCAGATGTATTCATAGGCATCGGGAACCTCATACAGCGAATGCCGCCAGAAATCCACCCCATTGCGGAAGGCTACGGCGCAGCCCTCTGCCAGCACCACGGCCAGATAATCGACAGCCACGAAGATAACGGGCAGGAGATAGCGCTGCCATTTCTCTTTCCCCAAGGTAGTGAACAATTTCAAAACCGACAAGCTCCTTTGCCGTTCAGTATAATCAAAATTACTATTCCTTTGAGTATAGCATAACAGGCAAGGGCAGGGCAAGAAATCAATTGCCTGCCGGCATCATAATCAGCTGCACGGGCAGGTTGGAGGCCCCGGGGGGCGAGAACTCGAAGAAGGTGGGCACGCTGTTGTCGTAGCTGCCCAGGTCAGCCAGCTCTACCCTGTCCGACCAGGAGGTGGAAAGGGATTGGGAACCGTCGCCGAAGAAGGGGCAGCCCGCCGGTGTTTCCAGCAGCCTCGTGGAAATGCTGTGATCCCGGCGCACGCTCATGGCACCGGCGTACACCCCTCCCAGGGGTGAAAGGTAATACTGGGTGGCAGCAGGGCCCTGGGTGGGCAGGGCAAGCTTGTAGAGGATGCCGTAGTTGCCGTAGTTGAGGGCCTTGCTGCCGTCGGTGGCATCTATGCCCTCCTTGTATTTATCATGGTTATCGTCTCCCAGATCCACATAGACAATGCCATCCTTAGAGGCATCATAGGCTTTGCGGGAGTAGATGACGCGGTTCATGCCCTTGAAGGTGCCCCGCAGCATCACTTCGTCCTTGGGCAGCACTTTGGCCTGCTCCAGGAAGGCATAGGGATTGCGGAAGGCAGGGTACATGATGACGGAAACCCTGACCGGGTGGTCAGCGTGGAAGTCGTAGACCCCGTAGACCAGTTCCCCCGGCTGCAGCAGCACCTTGTTCATGCTGTCCTGCAGCAGGCGCTTGCGGCCGTTCACCAGCACCACCGTATCTTCCTTCTGCTTGCCGAAATAGGCCATCTGGGTGGCCTTGCCCACCTTCAGGTAGTCCGTGCTGGGGGCGGCTGTGCCCCCACGGGTGATACGCACCACGGTAAGCTTGCTGCCCGCCGCATCCTCCAGCACCACCGCCACCTTGCGGGGGGAGGACATATTGTTCAGATGGTAGTAGAGGATGCGGGCATCCCCCTCCACCGTGTCCTGATAGAGTATCCCGTCCTCCGTCACATACTCCGGGCTGTCCGAAAAGAGCAGGGTGCCTCCCTCGTCCCTCTGCTCCACTTCCCATGGTTTTGGCACACCAAAATCCCTGCTGTAGGGCGGCGTACTGTCCTGAGGAGCCTGCTGCCTCTGCTCTATATGGGTCTTGCCGGCTTCATGTGCCGCAACTTCATGTCTCTCCGTGGACACCACCGTCCGCCCTTCGGACACGTGATGCCTCGCCCCTGCCCCAGACGGCAGGCCCAAAGCAGCCATCAGGGCCAAAGCCCCCGCTGCCAACTTGCCTTGCAATTTCATCGAACTATCCTGCTCCTCAGCATACTTATGTAATATCTCTGTCAATTTCCCCAAAAGATCCCGGCCATTCTTGCATCAATAAACGCAACGGCACATTCGCGCCACTCGTTCCCAATGGGCTGAAAAAAAGCTCCACCAAACTCCGCGCCCAGGGATGGGCGCCGCCGCCCTCGTTCTCCAAGGACGGGAACAAGGGCGGCTGTTTTCTTTGGTTACTTTCTTTGTCAACACAAAGAAAGTAACACCACCGCACTAACTTAAAGAGCCTCCTTAAATGTTGCCACTCACTCCCCCCAATACCCTC
>CAJOIN010000286.1 GCA_905234515.1 uncultured Selenomonas sp. | reverse complement strand
AGGCTATCGTTTCGCCCTATGTGAACATCAGCCTGCAGTACATGAAGCAGGCCAACCAGCTGTGGTACCAGATTTACCAGGTGGTAAAGGAGAACTGCTCGGACGATTACAGGGGAGCCAACCCGCAGGAAGATGTGATGGAGCGGTTGCTCCGCACAAGGATGGGACATTGATTTGAGGTGTACTTATTCAATCTAAGAGAGGACACCAGCCCTTACTTCCGTGACAGTGAGGACATAAATTACAAGCCTCTCCACCTGCTCCATAAATCCGCCCTTCACCTTCTTTGGGAGTAGGAGTTTCAACTTTGGAATAGTCCAGTCGATATGGAGCATAATCGCTGACCTGCATAGGCTTATTACATTTTGGGCATTTCTCAATGGGACTTTTGGAAGGAATATCAATATGACAATGGTAGCACGTGTAATGTTTCAAAGTCATCACGCTCCCTTTTTGAAAACTATAAATAGATGATTTTCTGTCAGCAAATCAAAATTCCTGCTCGGTTCAAAATTATTTTAGGAGGTGTACTTATTGGGGAAAATGACAACGGATATGCAGCTTGTCCCTATCGACAAGCTGGTGCCTTATGTGAATAACGCCCGGACACATTCGCCGGAGCAGATAACCAAGCTGCGCTCATCGCTTCGAGAGTTTGGTTTTGTGAATCCTGTCATCATCGACAGGGACTTCAATGTGCTGGCTGGCCATGGACGGCTGGCAGCGGCGAAGGCTGAGAACATCAGCGAAGTGCCGTGTGTCTTTGCTGACTACCTCACCGAGGCTCAGAAGAAAGCATATATCCTCGCTGACAACCGTTATGCGATGGACGCAGGCTGGGATGAGAAAATGCTGCGCGTCGAGATTGAAGCCTTGCAGGGGATGGAATTTGACCTGGGGCTGACTGGTTTTGACGAGAAGGAAATCGCAGACCTCTTCGACATGGATGACGGCGATGGCAAAGAAGATGGCTTCGATGTGGATGCGGAACTCTCCAAGCCGTGTATCTCCAAGGCGGAGGATGTGTGGCACCTGGGCAAGCACCGGGTTATCTGCGGGGATTCCACTCTGCCGGAAACCTACCAGCGTTTGCTGGGCGATGCGAAAGTGAATCTGGTTTGCACCGACCCGCCGTACATGGTGAACCTTGAAAGCACCTCCGGGAAAATCAAGAACGATGACCTGTCCGACAAGGAGGCTTACGAATTCCTGACTAAAGCCTTTAGCTGTTTCCATGAAACCATGGCCAGGGATGCATCCATCTATGTTTTCTATGCAACGGCAAAAGCCCGCATCTTTCATGACGCTTATGAGGATGCGGGCTTTAAAGTTGGGGCAGGGCTGGTCTGGAAGAAGAACCGTCTGGTGCTGACCCGCACTGACTGGAAGTACATCCACGAGCCCATCATCTGGGGCTGGCGCAAGGATGGCAAGCACACCTGGTATGGCGATCAGAAGCAGACCACGGTGTTTGAGTTTGACCGCATCAAGAACTCGAAGGAAGATGGCTGCGGTCATCCCTCCAGCAAGCCGGTGCCTCTCATCGTCTATCTGGTCAAGCAATGCACTCAGACCAACGGCTTGGTGCTGGATGGTTTCCTTGGCTCAGCTTCAACGCTCATCGCTTGCGACCAGCTGGGACGCATTTGCTATGGCGTGGAACTGGAGCCGAAGTTCGTGGATGTGGCGGTGCAGCGTTACATCGCTGCTCATGATGGCAGCTTTGCTGATGTGTATGTGGAGCGGGATGGGGAGAAGATTCCCTACGCCGACGTTCCGAAACCAGAGGAGGTCTGATTTATGCGTGTATTTCTGAACCCTGGACATGCGCCCTGTGGCTGCCCTGACCCCGGAGCCGTCAACAGCGGCACTGGCCTGCGTGAATGTGACGTTGCCAAGAACATCGCAGTTCTGGTGGAGAAGTATCTCACCAAGGCTGGCGTTTCTGTTTCCGGCAATTTGCAGTCGAACAGTCTTTATGAGGTGGTCAGTGCCTCCAACAATATAGATGCGGATGTATTTGTATCAATTCACTGCAATGCCTTTAACGGTGTGGCTCATGGCACTGAAACTTGGCACTATCATACAAGCAAGTACGGCAAGCTGCTGGCGGGCTGCATCCAGCGTCAGATTGTGGATGCTCTTGGCACGGCAGACCGGGGCGTGAAGGGGGCGGTGCCCCATACCGACAACAGCCTGTATGTGCTGAACAACACCGATGCCGTGGCGGTGCTGGTGGAGACAGCCTTTATTGACAATGCCGAGGATGAAGTTCTCCTGCGTACCAAGCAGGATGAATTTGCCCGTGCCATTGCCCGTGGCATTACGGATTTCGAACAGGAGGCCGACAGCTTATGAAACTGGATTTAATCAAAAACGAACTGAAAAACCATGTA
>CAJOIN010000285.1 GCA_905234515.1 uncultured Selenomonas sp. | reverse complement strand
ATGACGGAGGAGCAGATTGAGAAGTGGGAGGAAAAGGCCAAGAGCGGCCTCATGCACCGCAACGAGTATGTGGGCAAGCTCATCAGCGACCTGCGGGAGGCCATCTACACCCCGGTGGATTCCGTGGACGGCAAGTACCGCACCATGATGTCCATCGGCGTCGAGTCACAGACAGATAGAGGCCATCTGAAGATTGACGAGGACAAGCTGAGAAAAGTCCTGGCCGAAGACCCGGATTCCGTCTACCAGCTTATGGGCCATCTGGACAGCGATGACGACTACAGCAAGAACGGTGTAGTCCAGCGCGTCAGCGATGTGGCTAACTCTGCCATGAAGTCCATCAAGAGCTACGCCGGCACCTCCACCGAGGTAGCAGACGGCAGCTCCCTGGGCAAGCTCATCCAGGATATGCAGCAGAAGATGAGCAACTTCAAGGTCATGATGAACGCCTTTGAAGATGCCCTCTACAAGAAATACGACAAAATGGAGCAGGCCATCCAGAAGCTGGGTGTGCAGCTGGGCTACATCACCGGCGGACAGTAAGGGGAAAATAGCCTCCCCCGCAAGCGGGGGAGGCTAAGATAACAAGATGGGGAGGATACTATGGTAAATGCAGCTGAAGCCTACCGCAGGCAGCAGATTATGACCGCCACGCCGGAGGCGTTGACGCTTATGCTTTACAACGGATGCCTTAAGTTCATCAACGAAGGCTCCGAAGCACTTGGACGCAAGGATTTTGAACAGGCCAATACCTCGCTGCAGAAAGCGCAGAATATCATCTCCGAGTTCCGCATCACCTTGAACATGGACTATGATATTTCCCATCAGCTGATGCCTCTGTACAACTACTGCTATGACAGGCTGGTGGAGGGAAATCTCCGCAATGACCAGAAGCAGATTGATGAGGCTAAGGATATCATTACGGAGCTGAGGGATGCCTGGGCACAGGCCATGAAGAAGGCCCGCCAGGAGAAGCAGCCCGCCCAAGCGGCGCAGGGGGCAGGCTATGTCGGCTGAACAGGAAGCGCAAGCCAGGAAAGACTGGGAACTATACAGGACCCTGACCCATGAGCTGATAAAGTTCATCGACAAAGATGATATAGAAGAATTTTTGCAGCTGGTAGACCAGCGGGGCGTGCTGGTAGACCGTATGAAAGAAAACCCGGCCTGCGAAACTTATAGAGCTACGCCTGAGTGCCAGTCACTTATCGAGGAAGTAGTTCCTCTTGACCGCCAAATCATGTACAAGGCAAAGTCCTGGCTGAACAAGAGCCGCCGCCAAAACGCGACGGTGCGGGCCTATGATTTGACAGCTCCACGCTTCGGGGCAGTGGGGAATATCCTCAACAGAAAAATGTAGCAGAGCCTCCTCCCCTTGATGGGGGAGGCTTAATAAAAAAATTTCAAAAACCTAAAAAAAACACTTAAGTAAATCGGAAAAACCCCGATAATATAAGTGTAAGGCCAAGATAATAAACTAAACACAAACAGGGAAAAGGTAAGCTAGCAACCTCTACTTGTTGTGCAAAGGTTTATTATATAAGAATTTGGCAAAGACGGTCACGGATGGCCGTTTGCAGATAATTTATTTTCACTTAAATCAGGGAGGAAAATATCATGGCAATGGTAGTAAAGAACAACATGTCGGCAATCAACACTCTGAATACCTTGAACACCAACAGCACGGCTCTCAGCAAGAGCCTGGCAAAGGTATCTTCCGGCATGAAGATTAACGGCGCAGCTGACGATGCATCCGGGTACGCAATATCCGAGCGCATGAGAGTCCAGATCCGCGGTTTGGACCAGGCTAACGCCAACACCCAGAACGGCAGCTCCATGATGAAGACTGCTGAAGGTGCTGTAAGCTCCACTGTTGACATCCTCAAGACGTTGAAGGAAAAAGTCATCAGCGCAGCCAACGATGATAAGACCGATGCTGACCGCCAGGCCATCCAGAAAGAGCTTGACCAGTCCATCGACCAGATCAACGACAACGCTAACATCACCTACAACGGCAAGTATCTGGTAGACGGCTCCCATAACAACAAGATTGACACCGCCACCACCACTACTTTCACGAACCAGTCCCTTGCTACTGACGTAAAGGGCAGCACCGCTTTCGTGGGCATGGAAGATCGTAATGGCAACAACCTGAATATTCAGGAAGACGATACGATTTCTATCTCCTTCGTGAAGCAGGGCAAGACCTACACCACCAGCGTGACGGCTAATGGTGCTAACATGCAGACCTTGATTCAGGATGCAAACATTGCATCTTTCAAGGCTCAGTTGGTTGAAAAAGGATATGACTTCTCCAATTCCACAGTCGTATCGACTTGGGACAGTGCAGTCAGCACTTACAAGACGAATGTCAGCAGCTATGTCAGCGCACTTAACCTTGCTGATGCTTCG
>CAJOIN010000284.1:3863-5589 GCA_905234515.1 uncultured Selenomonas sp. | reverse complement strand
ACCCACAGCCGGGTCAATGGTCTCCTTGAAAATCTTCTCCGGAGTCTCGGCGGCCACCTTCTCGATTTCCATGCCGCCCTCGGTGGAAGCCATCATCACCACACGGGCAGTATTCCTGTCAATGACGAAGGAAAGGTAGTATTCCTTCTTGATATCTGCTCCAGCCTCGATGAGGAGACGATTTACTTTCTTGCCCTCGGGGCCGGTCTGGTGGGTCACCAGCACCTTGCCCAAAATCTCGGAAGCGTAGGTCTTGACCTCGTCCAGAGATTTTGCCACCTTGACGCCGCCAGCTTTGCCGCGGCCGCCGGCATGGATCTGGGCCTTCACCACGCACACGGGGGTGCCCAGTTTCTTGGCATTCTCCACCGCCTCTTCCACGGAAAAGGCCGGCAGCCCTTCCGGCACCTTCACGCCGTAGGACTTCAGAATCTGCTTGCTCTGATACTCATGGATGTTCATGTAGCACTGCCTCCCTTATGGGTAACTCCAGGCTGGGATTTTTTCTTAATTCATCCCATTTCATAAATAAATTTTACCCCTCCGCCTGGTATTTGTCCACTATTTTCACGCAATATTATCATTTCATTTGTTTATGGGAAAAATAATTTTTATGCATTAGTAGCTAGTCATAAGAGTAGCTGACAGCTTTATATATTACCATAAAACTAGATTAATGCAAACCTAAAAAGGAGCCGCGAATTTTCACGACTCCACAAGATCAGTCTTTCAGCCCCACGGTATAGATGGTCTGGGCCCTGTACTTCTCCCCCTTCTTCAAAATGGGCTGGGGGAAGTGTGGATTGGCCAGGGCATTGGGGAAATACTGGGTTTCCAGGCAGAAACCGCTGCGGCGGGGGAAGTCTGTACCATTCTTGCCCGGCAGGTTCCCCTTAAGAGAATTGCCGCTGTAGAACTGCATGCCCGGCAGGGTAGTATAGCAGGTCAGAGCCAGCCCGCTCTCCTCGGACTCTACATAGGCCGCCTTCTTGAGGCCGCCGGCATTGTAATCAATGGGGCAGGTGGGGTCATAGCCGAACATGCCTGGCTTCAGCTCAATCTCCACGGGCTCATCCCGGAGCACCCAGTTATGGTCATAGCCCTTGCCCATGACCAGCTCCTCGAAATCATCATCGATATGCTCGCCAATGGGGGTGGGCTGCCTGAGGTCCATAGGGGTGCCCTCCACAGGCAGGATACGCCCGTCAGGCAGCAGCTCTGCATCTGCCCAGGTGTAGCTGTCGGCAAAAATCTGAATCTTATGCCTCAGCACAGCCTCAGCGCCTGCAGCATAGCCCTCCAGGTTGAAGTAAGCATGGTTGGTGATATTGCAGATGGTATCAGCGTCGCTCTCTGCCTCATAGACAATGGAAAGCTCGTTGTCGTTGGACAGGGAATAGATGGCCGTCACCGTCATATTGCCGGGATAGCCGCCCTCGCCATCCTTGGCATGATAGGTGAACTTTACGCCCTCATAGAGCACTTCATAGTCCCAGAGGTTCAGGTGGAAGCCCTTGAAGCCGCCGTGGATATGGTTCTGCTTCTGAGAGCCGGTGTTCTGCTCCAGCTGGTATTCCTTGCCACCTATGACCGCCTTGCCCCCGGCAATGCGGTTGGCATGGCGTCCCACCACGCCCCCCATGCTGGCGGTGTCCTTCTCGTAGTCCTCGGCGCTGTCATAGCCCAGCACAATATCCCGCTTCTTGAAATCCTTGTCCCGCACAAT
>CAJOIN010000284.1:0-3794 GCA_905234515.1 uncultured Selenomonas sp. | reverse complement strand
AGCCTGCCAAAAGATTCTTTTTTGATTTCTGCCATGACCTATTCCTCCATTATTTTAGTCCTCGTCCCGCAGAGCCAGCAGCCTGGCCACCCGCTTCTGCTTGACGGTTTCAATATGACGATGGTTAAAGATATTGGGGATAGCCACCCCCACGGCTATGCCAATGATGATGATAACGGCTTCTACACCGC
Source organism: uncultured Selenomonas sp. (assembly GCA_905234515.1). Classification (GTDB taxonomy): domain Bacteria; phylum Bacillota; class Negativicutes; order Selenomonadales; family Selenomonadaceae; genus Selenomonas_B. The sequence goes on along the minus strand of CAJOIN010000284.1, from coordinate 3,603 downwards.
TGCGGAGGCCGTCCAGCAGAGCCGCCGGGGTGATGGTGGAGATGTTCAGCAGGGCAAAGAGCAACCGGTACAGCAACACTCCCGGTATCATGGGAATGGCCGACGGGATGGTCAGCACCACATTTGGCGTATGGAACACATGGATGGCCTTCAGGGCCATGACTCCCACCACCGCGGCTCCCAGAAAGGAACCGAAGGCCTGGGAAGCGCCCAGCTCCATGACGCAGAAATTCCTCAGCATCACGGTGATGACGCCCCCTACCCCCACCACCGGCAAGAGCCGCCTGGGGACGTTGAAGATGATGGAAAACCCCATGGCGGAAATAGCGGCGGCGATAGCCTGGGCAAAGTACAAACTGTGGGGAGACAAGCTTACCTCGGTGAAGTCTGCCACATTGCCCAGGCGGATGGCCAGCACAATGCCAAAGGTCATGCTGCCCACCACCAGCAGGGTATGTATGGCCCTGGTAAGGCCTGACACGATGAAATTGTTTAAAAAATCATCGATGGCATTGATAAGGGGTATGCCCGGCACCAAAAAGAGGGGGCAGGCTATCAGGGGATACCAATGGAGCTCCCCCAAGGGAAACTGGGCCGCCCAGGCCAGCATGGTGGCCGCAAAGGCAGTGATGGCAATGGCAGCATACTGGTTGAAGGCATAGGCATTGCAAAGGCGCCTGACATAGAAGCCAAAGCAGGCACAGATAGCCGTCAGCAGAAAGTCCAGCAGGCTGCCGCCGAAAAGCACAGCAAAACCGCCGCAGGCCGCTCCTGCCCCCAGGGCTGTCTGGCCCACAGTGTAATCCCTGGGTATGCCATGGATGCGCAGGAGATGTCGCTCAAAGCTCTCCAAAGTATAATTTCTCGCCAGAGCCTTCCAGGTGAGCTTGGACACCGCCGACAGGGTGGTCATATTCACCCCGTGATTCTTGCACTTGCAGAACTCCGTATAGCTGTGCTGGTCGTCATTGACGTTCAGCATCAAGGTTGTATACATGGTATGCTGGTGGATACGCTCCTGGGGAATGCCCATATAGGCCGCCGCCCGCCGCATATCCCGCACGGTCCTGTCCGTGTCCGCCCCGCTTTCCATCAGAGCCTTGCCCACCTGCAGCAGCAGGTGCATCTTATAGGCAATGCGGCTAAAGGGTTCCTGCAGGCAGTCCCCCTGCTGATTGTTTCCCTTATCCATTAACTTCCTCCCTGTATAATGATATTTTCATCCCCCCTATACATTCCCCAGATGCACATGCCTCAAATGGCCTTGAGCAATCCTCCGGAGCCTCTCCAGAGTGTCTATGGGGGTGGACGGCTGCCTCAGCCTGTAGCGGGGGAAATAACGGGACAGGTGCAAGGGAATCTCCGGGGAAAGTCCTGCCAGCCACCGGGCCTCCCTCTCCATGTCCTCCTCCCCGTCATTGCAGCCCGTCACCACCAGGGTGGTGACCTCCACATGACAGCCCGCCGCAAAAGCCGCCTTTATATTTTCCTTCACCAGGGCCAAATCTCCTGCCAGCCAGCGGTAAAAATCCTCTGTAAAGCCTTTGAGGTCGATATTCATGGCATCTATCAGGGGCAGCAGCTGCCTGAAGGGGGTAGCTGCCAGTTCCCCGTTGGTCACCAGCACGGTCCTCAGCCCCGCCTCTTTCAGCAGCCTGGCGCTGTCCCGCACATACTCATAGTTCATCAGGGGCTCATTGTAGGTAAAGGCCACCCCAATATTGCCATGCTTGTCACGTGTATCCAGAGCCAGGGCTAAGAGTTCCTCCGGGGGCAGACGCCAAAGCCTGCCCTCCCCGCCTCGGGAAAATTCCTCTTCCCCTGCCTGGGAAATGCTGCTGTTCTGGCAGAAGGGACAGAAGAGGTTACAGCCAAAGCTGCCCACGGACAGAATCCTGCTGCCGGGGTGAAAATGGTATAGGGGCTTTTTCTCAATGGGGTCCAGGGCCACGGAAGTAAGCAGGCCATAAGAAAGGCTCTGAAGTTTTCCGCCCCGGTTCCCCCTGGCCCTGCAGAAGCCCGTCTCCCCCTCAGCCAAGGTACAGCCATGGTGGCAGAGGCGGCAGGCAACCTTATCTCCTCCCATACTTCTCCCCTCCCCTCAGCAGAACCTGATGGGCTTTTTTGCCACTGCAGCAATCTGCTTTTCCAGAACCTCATAGGCGCATAGAGCATGGTTTCCACGGCAATGCCCAAAATGCAGTGGGCTTCATCCTTACGGGCGCAGCCGGGGCCGTCCAAATCTCGGCAGTCATCCCTGTGTTCCTTGGGAAAGACCTGCACCGCCGGCACCCCCCAGGGAGCGAACCTCACAGGCATGGAAAGGCTGCGCAGCCCTATATCCAAGGCATAGGCATAAGGCACCAGGATGGGTACCTGCTGGGCAACCGCCAAATGCAGGGCCCCGGTGTCGTTGCCCAAATACTTGCTGCAGCCCTTCAGCAAGGCCGCCGTGCCCCGAAAGGTCAGCTTGCCCGCCGCTGAAATGACCCGGCCGTTGAAGTTCTCTGACAGCCTGGCAGCAAGGCCCTCTGCCAGCTCCACCTCTTTAGGGCCGCCGAGGATTACCAGTCCCGTCTGAGGCTCCCGAGAGAGAATTGCCTCCAAAAGCTCCTGCCACCGCTCCACAGGCCATTGGCGCCGGGCCTCGCTTACCCCGGGCATCACGGCATAGATGCGCCTCATGCCCCTGACCTTCAGCCTTTGCAGGAAGGGGGCCGCCGCCCTTTCGTCAGCGGGATTCGTCCAAACCTCCACATTCCTGTCAGACACAGGCTGCTTAGTGAAGGCCTCCAGCAGCCGCAAACATTTCTCCGAATCCCTTAGGGCTGCCCCCCTGTCCCGTGGCAAGGCCAGAGTCAGGAGAGCATGCCAATGCCTGGCCTCCTCTTTCATGGTGGCTCCCTCAATTACATAGGGGCCAAAGCCAATCCTTTCCCTGACTCCCGCCCAGTAGAGCCACAGCCTGTCCCAAGCGCCCCGGGCCTCATTCCAGGTAAAGCCCAAATCATAACGTCGGCTGAGGAAGGGAGGCAGAAGTTTCAGCAATTCCTCAAGGCCTTCCCGCCAGGTCAGCTCCTGCCCCTTATAGCCCGGCCTGACAAAAACCTCATCCACATAGGGACAAGCCTCCGCCAGTTCCTGGCAGGCAGGATAGACCATCAGGGTAATATAGGCCTGGGGATAGCACTGCCTGACAGCCCTGATAAAAGGGGAGGACATAACAAAATCACCGTTGGCCTCACTGTGCTGCAGAAGGATGCTGCGCACTTCCTCTCCGGGCTCACGCCAGCCCCACTTCTGAAAGACAGGCTCCAGCTCCTCTTTCATGGCTTTCACGGGGAAATCCAGCTCTCCCTCATGGTTTGCCAAAAAGTTCCGCTCTGCCTCCAAAACCTTCTCTACAGATAGCTCCATTTCCATCCCCCCTGGCACGGGTTATACCTAGATATGACGCTCCACTTCAAAGCGGTACAGCTGCACCTTCTCCTTTTCCCCAATGCCGCCTTTCCTGCGGGCAATGGAAATCTGCTGTTCCACCGTATCTACTCCATCCAAATCCGGCAGAAGCAGCCCCCGACGGCTGCCGGCCTGGACAATGAC
>CAJOIN010000283.1:2507-3343 GCA_905234515.1 uncultured Selenomonas sp. | reverse complement strand
GCCAGCAATATTTTCCTGCGGGAAATCCCCCAAATCCGCATCAACGAAAAACACGCCGATGAGCTGGTGCCTCTGGCCAAATATCTCAATATGGATTTCGTCTGGGTCCATGCTGCCTCCACGGTGCTGGAGAGCACCCTGGCCTACAGCCTCAATGATATCGGTACCCCCACCCTGGTGGTGGAAATGGGAGTGGGCATGCGCATCACCGAGGACTACGGCACCCAGCTTATCTATGGCATCTTCTCCGTCATGAATCATTTAGGTATGCTGGATGAGCCCAGCATACCTGTGGCGCCGCCAATTGTCAGCACTGACGGCCATGTGGCCTTCGTCAATGCGGCAGAATCCGGTATCTTCCTGCCCAGGGTCAGCCATGCCCAGCGGGTGGAGCAGGGCCAGACCATCGGTATTATCCGGGGAAATCAGCGAAAAACTATTGAGCCCCCTGACGGGGCTGGTCTTTACCCTGCGGGAGTATCCCCTGGTGAATGAGGGTTCCCTGATTGCCCGGGTGCTGGGAGGTGCAGCTTCATGAGAAAGGAACTTCTTTACAACATTTCCGCCCAGCCTTACCGGGAGTCAATTCCCGTCTATGGTTGGCATTTCGGCGGAGAGGAGAAGACCCTGGCGGTTATGGGGGCCATCCGAGGAGATGAATATCAGCAGATGTATATTGCCGGCCACCTGATACGCCGTTTGGAGGGTCTCGAGGCAGAAGGCGCCTTGGCCAAGGAGGCGGGCATCCTGGTCATTCCCTGTGCTGCCCAGTTTTCCATGAATGTCAGCCGCCGGTTCTGGCCTTTGGACAACACGGATATCAACCGCATGTTCCC
>CAJOIN010000283.1:0-2437 GCA_905234515.1 uncultured Selenomonas sp. | reverse complement strand
GTCCACCTGACCAGCCTCTATCTGCCCGGGGATTTCGTCCCCCATATCCGCGTCATGGAAACGGGCTGGCAGGAGGATGAGGAGGGGCTGGACTTTGGCCTGCCCTATCTCCTTCAGCGCACACCACGGCCCTATGATACAGTCACCTTGAACTACAACTGGCAGGTTTGGGCTACCCATACCTTTTCCCTCTATACGAAGGAGAACAGCGATATTGACCCGGACAGTGCCGAAATGGCTGTGGACAGCATTTTGCGCTTCCTCTCCCGCCAGGGCCTGCTGGAGGTCAAACTGCCGCCGGGGCATCAGACGGTCCGCCTGGAGGAAAGGCGGCTAGCCAGTTGCTATTCCACCCAGGCTGGCATCCTAGCACCGCAGAAATATCCTGGGGAAAAAGTCGTCCCCGGGGAAACCATCGCCCTGATTTTGGATCCCTGTACCACTGAGGTTCGGGAGAAAATCACCGCCTCTGTTCAGGGAGAGGTCTTCTTCCTGCGCAGTGCCCGCCTGGTGCCGGAGCATACGGTGGTCTGCCGGGTGATACCTGAGTGATTTGCTGCAGGACAAATACAAAAATACCGACACGCCAGAAAAAGCGTGCCAGTATTTTTGGTTTTGTCACTGTACTATTTGCCAGCCGTGGTGCAGAGGGCCTGCTCCCCGGCCCAAGTTCAGGCCGGCTTTCAGGGCGCCGGTGATGTAGTCCTTGGCAAGGGCTGCTGCCTGGGGCAGAGGTTCCCCTTGGGCCAGAAAACTGGCGATGGCGGCGGAGAGGGTGCAGCCGGTGCCGTGGGTGTTGGGATTCTCTATATGCTCCGCCGTCAGCCAGTGGGCACCCTCTGCGGTGTAAAGCAGGTCGTCGGCATCTTGGAGCCGGTGGCCTCCCTTGCAGAGGACGTTGCAGCCATAGTTTTCATGGAGCTTTTGGGCGGCGGTTTCCATGTCCTCATGGCTCATGATTTCCATCCCTGCCAGCACCTCAGCTTCCATGAGATTGGGGGTGATGAGGCTGGCCAGGGGCAGGAGCTTTTCCTTCAGGGCATCGATGGCGCTTTCATTGAGGAGCCGGGCGCCGCTGGTGGCCACCATCACCGGGTCCACCACGATGTTTTTGGCGCCGTAGCTTTTGAGTTTTTCAGCGATAACTTGAATCAGTTCGCTGTCAAAGACCATGCCCGTCTTCAGGGCAGCGGGGAAGATATCCGTGAAAATGCTGTCCAGCTGGGCGGCCAGTATTTCCGGGGAGGTCCTGGCCACAGCGGCCACGCCCTTGGTATTCTGGGCGGTCAGGGCGGTGATGGCGCTCATGCCATAGACGCCGCAGGCCAGCATGGTTTTCAGGTCTGCCTGGATGCCGGCGCCGCCGCTGCTGTCGCTGCCGGCAATAGTAAGAACGGCGGGAAGGGTGAAATTATTTTGCATGGTCAGGACTCCTTCAGGAAAACAGGTTTTCAGTCTGCTGTCGCAGTTTGGCGGCAGCTTTTTTGATGTCCGGCTGGGCAAAGAGGGCAGACACCACTGCCACCCCGGCAATACCTGACTGCCCCAGGTGGGGCAGATTCTCTGCTGTAATGCCCCCAATGGCCACCGCGGGAAGGTTCACGGCGGCAGTGATGGACTGGAGGGTGCCAAGGGCCACCGGATGGGCATCATTTTTGGTGCCTGTGGGGAAGACGGCGCCCACTCCCAGGTAGTCAGCCCCATCCCTTTCAGCAGCCTGGGCCTGCCTTACGGTTTGGGCTGAGACCCCGAGAATCTTATCCGGGCCCAAAAGCTTCCTGGCCTGGGCAGCAGGCATATCCTTCTGGCCGATATGCAGGCCGTCGGCCTCGCAGGCCAGGGCCAGTTCCAAATCGTCGTCGATAAGGAAGGGGACCTTATAGCTCCGGCAGATATCCTTCAGCTGGCGGGCTTCGTCAAGGAGCTCAGTAGAGCCGCGTCCCTTTTCCCGCAGCTGCAGGCAGGTGGCGCCACCCTGCAGGGCTTCCTCCACCACCTTTGCCAGGGATCGTCCCTGCAGCCAGCGTCTGTCGGTGACGGCGTAAAGCCGTAGCTGCTTGGCAGTGATATTAGAAGATTTCATATTTGGCCCCCTGTTCCAAGCTGGCTTGATCCAGATGACATACGGCATCTATGATGCGGCGTCCGTAGGAGACATTGCCTTCCTCAGGCTGCAGGTGTTCATAGGCAATTTCTCCTGCCAATCCCATGGCTATGACCGCTGTGGCGGCAGCCTCCAGGGGGCGGTCCTGGTTGGCGGCGATACAGGCTGCGACCAGGGCGGAGCATTGGCAGCCTGTGCCGGTAATCCTGCTCATTTCCGGGCGGCCGTTGCGGATGACATAGCATTTTTCTCCATCTGTTACCAGGTCAAGGGCTCCGGTGATGGCGACTGTGGTTCCCAGGGCCTTGGAGGTGTCTTTGGCAAAGCTGACAG
>CAJOIN010000282.1 GCA_905234515.1 uncultured Selenomonas sp. | reverse complement strand
CTTTCCATTGAGAAGGGGGAGTTCGTGGCAGTGCTGGGGGCTAATGGCTCCGGCAAGTCCACCCTGGCCCGCCATCTGAACGGCCTGCTCTTGCCAAGCTCCGGCCATGTGCGCATAGGCGGCCTGGACACCATAGAGGCAGCCAAGGCTGATGAGCTGTGGAAAATCCGCCAGCAGGTGGGTATGGTCTTTCAGAATCCTGACAACCAGCTTATTGCCGCCGTCGTGGAAGACGATGTGGCCTTCGGCCCGGAAAACCTTGGGGTGGAGCCCTCGGAAATCCGCCGCCGGGTGAAAGAAGCTCTGGAAGCGGTGGGCATGTCCCGCTTCATGAAGCGGGCGCCGCACCTTTTGTCCGGCGGGCAGAAGCAAAGGGTGGCAATCGCCGGTACCCTGGCCATGGAAACGGACTGCCTGGTGCTGGACGAACCAACGGCCATGCTTGATCCCCAGGGACGAGAAGAAGTCATGGCGGTGGTGGAAAGGCTGCATCGGGAAAAGGGCCTGACGGTGGTCCTCATCACCCATTTCATGGAAGAAGCTGCCAGAGCCCAAAGGGTAGTGGCCATGGATGACGGCCGTATAGCCATGGAGGGAACTCCCCGGGAAGTCTTTGTGGAGACGAAAAAACTGCGGGAATTGGGACTGGAACCTCCCCTGGCGGGGGAAATCGCCGAGGGACTACGGCAGGCAGGCCTTCCCCTGCCTTTGAAGCCCGGTATCCTGACCGAAGAAGAACTGTTGGAAAGCCTTGTGAAACTGGGGTGAGCACTTGTCCATAGAATTAAAAAATGTCAGCTATACTTATATGCCGGGAACTCCTATGGAAAGGTGTGCCCTTACAGATATAGACATGACCATAGAAAAGGGAAAGCTCTATGCCGTGGCAGGCCATACGGGCTCCGGCAAGTCTACCCTGATTCAGCAGATGAGCGGCATTCTCTCCCCAACGGCAGGTGAGGTGCTGGTGGATGGCGTGCCTCTGACAGCCAAGGGCAAGGAAGCCCGCAAGCAGGCTGTCCTGGCCCGCCGCAAGATAGGCATGGTGTTCCAGTACCCGGAGCAGCAGCTTTTCGAGGAAACCGTGGCGGCAGATGTGGCCTTTGGCCCCAAAAATCAAGAGCTGTCCCCGGAGGAAGTGGAGCAGCGGGTGCGGGACTCCCTGGCCTTGGTGGACCTGGATTATGAGGAATATAAGGACAAATCCCCTTTCCAGCTTTCCGGGGGACAGAAGCGTCGGGTGGCCATTGCCGGGGTGCTGGCTCTGGAACCGGAGTATTTGATTTTGGACGAGCCCACGGCGGGCTTGGACCCCAGGGGGCGGGAAGCCCTGCTGCAGATGATTATCTCCCTGCAGAAGGGGAAGGGCGGCAGGCCACCCATAACCATCATTCTGGTATCCCATGCCATGGATGATATCCTGAGGCTGGCAGATGAAATGTTCGTACTGCAGGAAGGGCAGCTGACAGCCTCCGGCACGCCCCTGGAGGTCTTTGCCAGGCGTGAGATAATCGCTGCGGCCGGACTGCAGCCTCCTCCGCTGCTCCTTCTGATGGAACGCCTGCAGCAAGCAGGCCTGGCAGAGCAGGTGCCCGTGCGCAATGTGAAAGAGGCTGTCAAAGCCGTGAAAAGGGGGTTAAAAGGTGCTAAGTGATATAACCATAGGCCAGTACTATCCTGGCAGCTCCCTGCTGCACCGCCTTGACCCCAGGGTAAAAATCCTGCTGCTATTGGCATTGATGGTGGAAATCTTTGCCCTCAGCAACTGGACGGTGTACGGTGTCCTGACGGCCCTGACCTTCAGTCTGATGATGTTCTCGGGCGTGCCCATAGTCATGCTGCTGCGCTCTTTGAAGCCCCTTTGGTGGATTATTATCCTGACCTTCCTCATACATCTCCTGGGGACGCCGGGAGAGGAACTGGCCAAGGTATGGATTTTCTCCCTGACCAAGGAAGGACTCAGGCAGGGCTGCTTCATCAGCCTGCGCCTTGTCCTGCTGATTCTGCTGAGCTCTTTGCTCACCTTCACCACCAGTCCCGTGAAGCTCACCGATGCCATGGAAGCCCTGCTTTCACCCTTCAAGCGCGTCGGCGTGCCGGCCCACGAGATGGCCATGATGATGACCATCGCCCTGCGCTTCGTGCCCACCCTGATAGAGGAAACGGACCGCATCATGAAGGCCCAGCAGTCAAGGGGGGCGGACTTTACCACGGGCAGCATGGTAAGCCGGGTAAAAGCCATGGTGCCCATTCTGGTGCCCCTCTTCCTCTCCGCCTTCCGCAGGGCAGACGAACTGGCTCTGGCCATGGAAGCCCGCTGCTACCGCGGCGGCGTGGGCAGAACCCAGATGAAAGCACTAAAGGTGTCCAGCGTGGATTATGTGGCAGTCACGGTGATTCTTCTGATGACAGCAGGCCTTTTGACCTATACATTACTCAATTAAA
>CAJOIN010000281.1 GCA_905234515.1 uncultured Selenomonas sp. | reverse complement strand
GAAGTATTCCTTGGGCAGGCCGATTTTCAGGCCCTTCACATCCTCCACCAGGGCCTTGGTGAAGTCAGGCACAGCCGCCTCGCTGGAGGTGGAGTCCATCTCATCATGGCCGGCAATGATGTTGAGCAGATGCGCGCAGTCCGTCACATCCCGGGTCACAGGGCCGATCTGGTCAAGAGATGATCCGTAGGCCACCAGGCCATAGCGGGAAACACGGCCATAGGTGGGCTTCAGGCCTACCACACCGCAGAAGGATGCGGGCTGGCGGATGGAGCCGCCGGTATCGGAGCCCAGGGACCAGATGGCGGTGCCTGCAGCCACGGAAGCAGCGCTGCCGCCGGAGGAACCACCGGGCACGCACTCGGTATTCCAGGGGTTGCAGGTGGGATGGTAAGCGGAGTTCTCAGTGGAGCCGCCCATGGCGAACTCATCCATGTTCAGCTTGCCCAGGTCTCTGCCTTGAGCTTCTTCATGACCGTAGCATCATAAGGAGGCACAAAGTTCTCCAGGATCTTGGAAGCGCAGGTGGTCTTCACGCCCTTGGTGCAGATATTGTCCTTGATGGCGCCGGGAATGCCCTCCAGGAAGGAAATCTCCTCACCCCGGGCAATCTTCTCGTCCACGGCGCGAGCCTGCTCCAGTGCCTCGTCACGGGTGACGGTGAGGTAAGCCTTGACCTCCCCCTCCACCTCGTCCAGGCGGGCCAGCACATCCTCGGTCAGCTCTACGCTTGTAATCTCTTTATTCACCAGCATATCATGCAGGACATGAGCCGGTTTCTCGTATAATCTCACGTTCAATCCTCCTGCCTAAATCAGTCTTCCAGCACCTTTGGCACCTTGAAATAGCCGTCTTCCTTGAGGGGAGCGTTGGCAAGGGCTGCCTCCCGGTCAAGGGACTCCTTCACCTCGTCCTTGCGGAACACGTTCGCCATGGGCAGGGCGTAGGTGGTAGGCTTCACATTCTCCGTGTCCAGCTCGGAGAGGTTATCCATATAGGTCAGGATCTTGTCCAGGTTGCCCAGGTAGCGCTCCGTGTCCTCCTCGGCAATAGAAAGCCGGGACAGCACAGCCACGTTATCCAGGTCCTCTTTTGTTACTTTCATTTCTATTCACCATCCAGCTATAAAATTCAACATTACAAATAAAGATTATAACGCAAAATAGCATATTTCGCCACAGGCAAAACCACTTAAAGCATGGTTATCGGATCTATATCAATGGCAACTTCTGTGCGTAAATGCAATTTCTGTTCCCGCAGGAACTCCTGCACGGCGGGCAGGTCAGCGGTCTTGATCAGCACCACGAAACGGTAGATATTGCGGAATTTGGCAATCACTGCCGGAGAAGGGCCCACGATTACATGTCGCCTTTCTCCCGGGAAACGCTCCTCAAAGGCCTTCACCAGCTGTCTGCCCATCTCCTTGGCTTTTTCCTCGTCTTCATCCTGAAAGAGCAGCTTAACGATCCTGCTATAGGGCGGGTAGAAAAGCTCCTTTCTCATGGCGAGTTCCTGTTGGAAGAACTCCTCATAATCCTGCTTCAGCCCCGCCGTCACCGCATAGTGCTCCGGGTTGTAAGTCTGCACAATGACCTGTCCCCTGCCACCATGACGCCCTGCCCTTCCTGCTGTTTGCGTAATAAGCATGAAGCAGCGCTCCGCCGCCCGGAAATCCGGCATATTCAGGCTGGAATCTGCGCTGATGATGCCTACGGAGGTGACATTGGGTATATCGTGGCCCTTGGCCACCATCTGTGTGCCCAAGAGAATATCGTATTCATGACGTCGGAACCTATTAAGGATTTCTTGATGGGCAAATTTCCTGCCGGTGGTGTCCCTGTCCATGCGAACAACCCGGGCCGAGGGCATGATTTCCCGCAGTTCCTGCTCCAGCTTTTCCGTACCTGAGCCAAAGTATTTGATATAGCGGCTGCCGCATTTAGGGCAGACATCAGGCACTGTCTCCGTCATATCGCAGTGATGGCAGGCCAGGCGCCCGCTCTTGTGATACACCAGCGGCAGACCGCAGAGCTTGCACTTCAAAACCTCCCCGCAGGAGCGGCACATGACAAAGGTGGAATAGCCCCGGCGGTTCAGCATGATGATTGACTGCTCTCCCCTGGCCTGGGTTTCTTCCAAAAGCCGTTGCAAATCCCTTGAGATGATATGCCTGTTCCCCATTTTCAGCTCCCGCCGCATATCCACCGCATGAACCAGCGGCAGGGGCAGGCTGCCGATGCGCTCCGGCAGTTCCAGCAGCTTCAACTCTCCCTTTTTTGCCCTGTAATATGTCTCCAGGGAGGGCGTAGCGCTGCCCAGGAGCAGCACCGCCCCATGGAGCCTGGCCAGTTCCTCGGCCACCACTCTGGCATGATAGCGGGGGGATTCATCCTGTTTGTAGCTCATGTCCTGCTCTTCATCCATGACAATGAGACCGATATTGGCCGCAGGGGTAAAGAGGGCCGACCGGGCCCCAATGATGATGCCCGCCTCTCCCCGGCGCACCCGCAGGATGGCATCATTGCGCTCGGACATGGAAAGGCGGCTGTGCATGACCATGATATCCTCAGGGAAATATTCCTTGAAGGAGGCCACCACCTGCCCTGTCAGGGCAATCTCCGGCACCAGCACAATCACCTGACGCCCCAGGGCCCGGACTTTCTTGGCCAGCTCCATATAGACCTGGGTCTTGCCGCTGCCAGTGACCCCCTTCAGCAGAAAGCCCTGGAATTTGCCCGACTCTGCCCCTGCTTCAAGCTCTGCCAAAGCTGCCTCCTGGGCAGAGGTGAGCTGAATCTGCCTGTCAGCTGCACTTGATTCCGCAGCCTTGCCAACATAACTGTCCCGGAGAATCCGCCTCTTTCTAACTTCCAAAAGGCCCTGCTCCGCCACCTGCTTG
>CAJOIN010000280.1 GCA_905234515.1 uncultured Selenomonas sp. | reverse complement strand
GGGAAAAGGCCATGAAAATGGCAAAGAAGAAGACGGCGTATTTCCACCGGCCCCAGCCCCGCCACAGGACTATCCAGGCCACGGCAAAGGCGGACACTGTATGCACCGAGGGGAAGGAAAAGGAATGGGGCGGCTTCTTTACCAAGGGCAGAAGCTCCGGGATTTCCAGAAAGGGGCGGGGGCGCATAACCATGTGTTTCAGCATCTCTCCTGCACCTACGCAGAGCAGGAAGGATATGCCGGCCACCAGCCCCAGCCGCCGGGTGCTTTTCCTCAGCAGCAAAATGGCTATCAGGGCCAGCCAGATTATGCCATCGTTGCCCAGCTTGGTGACAAAGACCACCAGGGGCGTCAGGCTGTCATTTCTTATATGCTCCTGAATAAGGAGCAGCAGTCCCCCGTCAATTACTTCCATCATCAAGCTCCCTTTCTACCGCTTTCCCGGCAAAATCATTGACTTCTCAAAGTATACCGGGCTTTTCCTGCGCCGTCAAAGGCATCAATCTGTGACATAAATATATTGGCATGTATCAATAACAAAAAATGTAACATAAAATCTATGGCACAACTTCCTTTAGGGCGTGTTGATTATCACTTAATCAACACGCCCTAAACTGCATAGCAGGAAATTTCTTCTTTGTACAGAAGATAATTCATAAAAACAATTTGCCGGGAGAAAGGAGACTTTTCATGGACACCCTTAAGCAAACCCTGTCAGACATCTTCGACCTGCAAAAAGACCGTGCCCCTCTGGATGAAATCGCCGAGCGCATCCACTCCGGCGGTACTCTGAAGGGCACCAATATGTGCATCCTGATCCTGGCCATCTTCATAGCCTCCATCGGCCTGAACATGAACAGCACCGCCGTCATTATCGGTGCCATGCTTATCTCTCCCCTGATGGGGGTCATTATGTCCATCGGCTACGGCATGGCCACCTATGACAGCGCCTATGTCAAGGAGTCCTTTTTGAAGCTCGCCTTCCAGGTCACTCTCTCGGTGCTCACCTCTGCCCTTTATTTCAGCCTTTCCCCCATAGATACCGCCTCCTCGGAGCTTCTGGCCCGGACGGAGCCCACCATCTGGGATGTGCTGATTGCCATCTTCGGCGGGCTGGCGGGAATCATCGGCAGCACCAGAGTGGAAAAAAGCAACGTGATTCCCGGTGTAGCCATCGCCACGGCCCTGATGCCGCCTCTTTGCACGGCAGGTTTCGGCATTGCCAACCATGCCCCGAAGTTCTTTCTGGGGGCCCTGTACCTCTTTTTTATCAACAGCTTCTTTATCTGCCTCACCACCTTCCTGGTGCTGAAATTCATCAAAATCCCCGTGAAAGCCTATGTCTCCCAGGAAGTGTTCCGGCGGCAGAGATGGGGCCTGTCCTTCCTGGGCATCCTCATCATCCTGCCCAGCATGTACATGGCCTACCAGAGCGTCAGCGCCAATCTGGAGCAGGTGCAGGTCAGGACTTACATAGACAAGAATTTCCAGCAAAATGACCTTCATGTGCTTTCCTACCGTCTGGACAGGGAAGGGGGGCGGCTGGAGCTGACCCTGATAGGGCACACGGTGCTGCCGGAGGAAAAGGAAGAATATGAAAAGCAGCTCCGGGGCTATTCTCAACTAGAAGGCCTGAAGCTTCACCTGATCCAAAACGATTTGTCGGACGCTGTACGCACAGAGGACTTGCAGCAGCTTGTCAACAGCCACGTTCTCCACCTCGTCATAGGCGGATTTGATCTGCCTGCTGTGGTATTTGATGGGGGTGGGCAGATCTCCGGTGAGGATCTCCGGGGCGTCGTGATACAGGGCGATCGCGGCCAGGCGTTCCGGTTCGCAGTCCCGGTGGAACACCTCCCGCCGGATTAGCCCAAGGGCGTGGGCCAGCACGGCCACCATCTGGCTGTGCTCCTGAACGTTCTCCTGCTCCGTGGAGCGCATCAGGCTCCAGCGGGTGATGTATTTCATGCGGGACAGATAGGCAAAAAAGTCGTAAGTCATCTGTACCTCCCCCGCTTTCGGATGGCGCGGATGTCCCAGCCCACAAAAGGAATGACGTCGAATTCCCCCAGCAGCCTGGAGCAGATTTGGGGCATGTACTTGGTATACAGCTCCTTGTCGCCCAGATTGGTGCTGACCAGCAGTTTTTTGCGTTCGGTCAGCCTGGTGTTCAGAATATTGTACAGGGCGCTCTGGGTAAAAGAGGTGGTCATCTCCGTTCCCAGGTCGTCCAGGATCAGCAGGTCGCTGCGCAGGATGCGCCGCACCTGCTCCGACGCAGAGGCATAGCTGTCCTCGTCCCGGGAGAACTTCTGCTCCTCAAAGGCCGCAAAAGCCTGGTGGGCAGGCAGGTAGGCCACGGAAAAGCCCCGTTGGGACACGGTCTTGGCGATACAGCCGGAGAGAAAGGTTTTGCCCAGGCCGGTGCCGCCCTGGAACAGGAGATTGGAGGAATCCGGCCCGAAACGGACCGCATAGCGCTTGCAGATCTCCAGGGT
>CAJOIN010000279.1 GCA_905234515.1 uncultured Selenomonas sp. | reverse complement strand
GGAGAATTTAGCTATGAAGGTACTTTGTGTGATTCCGGCGCGTTATGCTTCTACCCGCTTGCCCGGCAAACCATTAAAGGATATAGCGGGTAAGCCCATGGTGGTGCGGGTCTATGAAAGGACCAGCAAGGCTGCCCGGGTGGATGAGGTGCTGGTGGCCACCGATGATGAGCGCATCAAGGCGGCGGTGGAAGCTGCCGGGGGGAGGGCTATGCTCACCAGGGCAGATCATCCCACTGGCACAGACAGGCTGGCTGAGGTGGCTGAGACCTATCCTGAGGTGGATGTGATTGTCAACGTGCAGGGGGATGAACCCCTTATAGAACCAGCTCTTATAGATAAGCTGGCAGAGCAGTTCGAATCTGCACCAGAGCTGCAGATGGCTACGGTAAAGACCAGGATAGAGGATGAGGAAGAGCAGAAGAATCCTAACAACGTTAAAGTGGTTTGTGACCAGCAGGGATATGCTCTGTATTTTTCTCGCTCATTGATGCCCTATCCCCGCAAGGAGGGCTGCCCGGTTTTCAAGCATATTGGCATCTATGCTTATCGCAGGGATTTCCTGATGAAGTATGCGAAAATGGCGCCTACTCCTTTGGAGAAGGCTGAATCCCTTGAACAGCTTAGGGCCTTGGAAAATGGATACCGCATCAAGGTGGTTGAAACCAGCTCACATTTTGTGGGGGTGGACACGGCAGAGGATCTTGCCAAGGTGAATGAGATTTACAGGAACATGTAATGGAAGGAGAATTATCATGAATAAAGTCAAGGTTGGCAGTTTTGAGATCGGCGGCGGCGAGCCTTTGGCCCTGATGGCAGGTCCCTGCGTACTGGAAAGCCTGGATCGTTGTCTCTACATTGGCCGCACCATCAAGGACATCTGTGACCGTTTGGGGATTCCCTATGTCTTCAAGGCTTCCTATGACAAGGCTAACCGTTCCTCCTTCCACAGCTTCCGTGGGCCTGGCATGAAGAAAGGCCTGGAGATGCTGGAAACCATCAAGCAGGAACTTGATGTGCCTGTGGTGACGGATATTCACGAGCAGAATCAGGCCAAGCCTGTGGCTAAGGTGGCAGACATCCTGCAGATTCCTGCCTTCCTTTCCCGCCAGACTGATCTTCTCCATGCAGCAGCCCAGACAGGCCGGGTGGTGAATGTGAAAAAGGGCCAGTTCCTGGCCCCAAAGGATATGCGCAATGTGGTGGACAAGCTCCACGAGTCCGGCTGTGACCAGATGATGCTGACAGAGCGCGGCGCCTCCTTTGGCTACAACAATCTGGTGGTGGATATGCGTTCCCTGCCCATCATGCGCTCTTTCGGCTATCCCGTGGTCTTTGACGGCACCCACAGCGTGCAGCTCCCCGGCGGGGCAGGCACCACTTCCTCAGGCAACCGGGAGTATGTGGAGTACCTGGTGCGGGCTGCCGTAGGTGTGGGCATTGACGCCCTCTTCCTGGAGGTCCATGACAATCCTGAGGAGGCTCTGTCCGATGGTGCCAATATGGTCTACCTGGACAAGCTGGAGGATCTCTTGAAGGATGCTTTGGCTATCCATGAAATCGTGCGCAAGAAACTTTAAGATATAGTCCTGTCATAGAAGGAGACACAGCCATGTCCATGATAACGGAGAAAGCCATAGAGACCCTGGAGATAGAGGCAGGGGCGGTGGAAGCCCTGAAGGGGCGTATTGATGATGAGTTTGAGGCAGCAGTGCAGTGCATACTGGATTGCCAGGCCCGGGTGGTAGTGACTGGCATGGGCAAGTCCGGCCATATCGGCAGGAAGATTGCCGCAACCCTGGCCAGCACAGGCACGCCAGCTTTCTTCATGCACCCAGGCGAGGCCTTTCATGGGGATTTGGGCATGGTGACTGAAAAGGATGTGGTCATTGCCATTTCCAACAGTGGTGAAAGCTCGGAAATAGTCAATATCCTGCCCATTATCCGCCGTATTGGCGCTACTATCATCGCTTATTGCGGCCGTAGGGATTCCAACTTGGGCCGTCATGCTGACCACTTTATTGACATCAGCGTGGAGAGGGAGGCCTGCCCCTTGGGGCTGGCTCCCACTGCCAGCACTACGGCCACTCTTGCCATGGGCGATGCTATGGCCATTGCCCTGATGAGTGCCAGAAATTTCACCAGCCAGGACTTTGCCATGTTCCACCCCGGCGGTGCCCTAGGCAGGAAGCTCCTGCTCAAGGTGGAGAATGTTATGCACACAGGGGAGGACAATCCTATCATCACGGCGGACAAGACGGCCAAAGACGCCCTGTTCATCATGACAGACAAGGGCCTTGGAGCTGTTTCTGTGGTGGACGAGAATGGCAAGTTCATCGGTCTGATTACAGATGGCATTATCCGTCGCGCCCTGGCTAAGGACTACAAGTTCTTGGATGAGCCGGTGAAGCATATCATGTTTGAGCAGCCTCTTACCATTTCCAAGGATAAGCTGGCGGCGTCGGCCCTCTCTGTCATGGAGAAGCACAAGCCCCGCCCTGTTACGG
>CAJOIN010000278.1 GCA_905234515.1 uncultured Selenomonas sp. | reverse complement strand
TAGCATGGACTGTAACGAGCCATGGCGGCAGCCTTTTCACAAAAAGAAAACCTGTACCAAAAATTTGATACAGGCGCATATATCCCTTTTAGTACGTCACGAATGCCTTTCCATATTGAAAAATCCTTGAAATGTACCGCTTTCAGAGTATGTCAGCAGTAAGTCACAAGTAAGTCAGAGTATGAAAATTGAGGAGGAAATATAAAGAAGTATGAAAGGGATAGCAGGAGAAAACGGCTAAAAACAAGAAGTTTGCCCATGCTAGAAAGTTTTGTAGAGAGTGATGTTAGTGTTAATAATTAACATCTGCATTGACTAGTGTAACATCTGATTGATAATAAATGTTCATAATCATGTGGTATCGTATATCCATAATCGTTTTTAGATTATGGAGGGATATCACCATGAGAAAGTTATTTTCTGTCAAGCTTACAGATTCAGAAGTAGACCACATAATAAACTGCGCTTCCCATATGAGATAATATTCCTTTTCTGTGGACGGCGAAAGGATCTCGTCAAGGGACTGCTCTGGGATGTAACCGGCTTTCTTCCTCCGTATCATCTTTAGCATAAATATGGAATAAAATCCATATTTATGCTAAAATCATATTATATATGGAATAAATACTGATTGGAGGTGGACATAGTGGAACTCTTAGAGCGAAAAGAATATTTGGACTTTTTGAAACGTCATAAGGACAGACATATCATAAAAGTGGTTTCCGGTGTCAGACGTTGTGGGAAGTCCAAACTATTTGAGCTGTTCCAGAGGTATCTGCTGGAGCAGGGGATTCCAAGGGAGAATATCATCAGTGTAAATTTCGAGGATTTGGAATTTGAAGACCTGCAGGAGTACCATGCCCTTTATAAATATGTCACTTCACATATGAAGCCCAATGGCATGAATTACATCTTTCTTGACGAAATCCAGCATGTGCCGGAGTTTGAAAAGGCCGTAGACAGTCTCTTCATCAAGGAAAATGCCGATGTCTACATCACCGGCTCCAACGCCTACTTCATGTCAGGGGATTTGGCCACCCTGCTTTCCGGCCGTTATGTGGAATTGAAAATGCTGCCGCTATCTTTCAAGGAATATTATGAAGCCAGTCATCTCTCCGCCAATCATAGCTTGAGGGAAATATACGAGCAATATATCACGGAGAGCTCTTTTCCCTACACGCTGCAAATGGAAGGCAGACAGCAGGACATAAATGAGTATCTGCTGGGCCTTTACAATACGGTAATCCTGAAGGATGTAGTGGGACGGCTCCGCATAGCCGATGTGAAGATGCTTGAGAGTATCATCAAATATCTGTTTGCCAATGTTGGGAGCCTCCTGTCCATACGCAAAATTGCGGATTCTCTCACCAGCGCCGGGCGAAGGATTGACAGCAAGACGGTGGAGAAGTATCTGACCGGTCTGCAGGACAGCATGCTCATCTATCAGGCAGAACGCTTTGACATCCGGGGCAAAGATGTATTGAAGATAAATCCTAAGTATTATGTGGTGGATGCATCGCTTCGTTACCTGAAAATAGGCAGACATGGCCGTGATACAGGGCATATCCTGGAAAACACGGTTTATCTGGAGTTATTGCGCCGAGGCTGCGAGGTGTATGTCGGTTCCATGACCAACGGAGAAGTAGATTTTGTGTCCAAAGATGAGCATGGCCTTGCCTATTATCAGGTTTCTGAATCTACGCTCCAGCCGGAGGCAATGGAAAGAGAACTAAAACCACTGCAACGTATTAAGGACAACTACCCAAAGTATCTTCTTACGCTCGATGAAATCGAATCTACAGCAGATTACAATGGCATACGCAAGCTGAATGTGCTGAAGTGGCTCTTGGGCAACTGAAAAACGCCAATTGGAAAATTGGAAATGCATAACTTTCTTGCTTGCCTTTTCCGTTTTCCCAATAACCCCCAGGGAGGCTTATTTTTTCCTCTTTTGTGGGATAAAATATCAGATATAGAAAATACTCTGGGGGTGTGAGTGGTGAAGTTGAATCTTCTTCAAAGTGAAGCTGCATATGAGCGGGAAGCAAGGCTCCATGAGCAGATAGAGGCATACTGGGATGAGCGCAGCGGGGATTTTAGCAGGCTCAGGCTGAAGGAGCTTTCCGGGCCTTGCGGGGAGGCTTGGAGCAAGGTGCTGGCGGAGAAACTGCCGGCGGGGACTTTGAAGGTGCTGGATGTGGGCACCGGAGCCGGTTTCCTGGCTATCCTGCTGGCAAAGCTGGGGCATGAGGCGACAGGTGTGGATATGTCCGGGGAGATGCTCCATCAGGCCAAGCAGAATGCCTTGGCGGCAGGCTGCCATGTGGAGTTTTCCAAGGGCAACGCCCAAAAACTCAGTTTCGCAAATGATTCCTTTGATGTGCTGGTCACCCGGAATCTTACCTGGACCCTGCCTGATGTGATGGAGGCTTATAGGGAGTGGCAGCGGGTGCTGAAGCCCGGCGGGCTGCTCCTGAACTTCGATTCTGACTATGGCCTGGCTCCCTCCCTTTGTGAAGAAAGACGAACCTACAGATGTTCATGCTGGCATACGCAAGGAACTGGTGACGGAGTGCAATGATATCAAGGACGAACTGAGAATCAGCACTCACCGCCGCCCTGGCTGGGATGTCATGTTCCTGCGCAGTTTGGGCATGGAAGTGGCCCTGGAGGAGGATGTAGGCCCCAGGGTGCATGTGGATGAGACTATGCAGTTTGATAAGGTGCCGTTGTTCTGCATAGCGGCACGGAAATAAGAATCAGCCTATGAGTGAGTTATGATATGCTCATCCATAGGCTGATTTTTTTGCGTTACTTATTATTGGAAATAAAGCTGTCGTATCTCTTTTTCGGCTTCCTTCAGGCTGGTGGGGCGGAAGCGGATGTTGTAGCCGATGTACAGGGGGGAGGTGGCGTAGCGGGGGAGGATTTTGACCATGATTTTCCTGTCCCCTTCGTGATAAAAGAAGATATTGTAGCTTTGGCCCCGGCGGGTGAAATGGTTCATGAAGTAGTCAACGCTTAGTTGGATGAAGTCTGCCAGGGTGTTGACGCTCTCCCGCTGGTCTGGTGTCTCTGTCTGCAGGTTGATTTCCCAGAAGCCCACCCGGGGCTGGGAGGAGAGGCGCAGGGTGACGCCGTTTCTTTCGGCAATCAGGGGGCCGTCAAAGTATTCGGGACGGTAAAGGCAAGTCCTGTCCAGTTTTGGAAAGCCAACCAGCTGCATGTGGGGATGGCGGATAGTGCCGCCGGAGAGGGGGCCGAAGTTCTTGAAGAACAGCACGTCCTCATAACGTCCTGAGTGCAGCAGCTGCTGCCAGTGGTGGAGGCCAAAGCTAATGAGGTGGCGCATTTTCTCCTGGGAGTAGTCCGGCATATCTGTCTCGCATTCGCGCCCTTCAATCAGGACGAACTGGTCAGCTCCCACGATGACATTGTACTTGTTTTTCAGGAGGATCATGCCGTCCTCTTCGGCTATGATGTCTGTCAGGTGTTCCCTGTCGCAGAAGGGGCAGGCTTCCTGTCGCAGGAGGCTGTTGGGCTTCTGTCGGCCTATGTTGGTATCGAAATCAATGATGTTCATGGCAGCCTCCTTTCTGTTTTGCTTTTGGGGGACAAATAGGGCTGGAATAAGATGTCCATAAATGATATAATTCTTCTGTTACACAATTATAACGCTAATAAGCAAGTTTTGCTACAGGCAAAACTGATGCTGGCATTACTAGGCGGTGTTTTCCATTAGCAAGCAAGAAACGAATCAAGAAATAGACAGCCAGGAGAATCAGGAGAAAAAGAGCAGCAAGGGCGAATCCTTCCTCAAGGGCACCTTTATCCTGACCATTGCCGGGTTTGTGGTGAAGGTCATCGGCTCCCTGAACTGGATTTTCGTGTCCCGTATCCTGGGGGGCGAAGGTATCGGCCTTTATCAGATGGCATTCCCCATCTACTTTTTGGCCATGACCGTGTCCCAGGCAGGCGTGCCGGTGGCTATTTCCATCATCACGGCGGAAAGGGTGGCCTTGAAGGACATCTATGGGGCCAAGCGGGTTTTCCGCATTTCCATGGCCTTGATGCTGGTGACAGGACTGTTTTTCTCCTTCCTCACCTACTTCCTGGCGGACTGGCTCATTGAGTGGCAGTTCATACGCGATCCCAGGGCCTATATGTCCGTGGTGGTTCTGGCGCCGACGGTGTTCTTTGTGACCTTCCTGGCAAGTTCCAGAGGATATCTGCAGGGCTGGCAGCGCATGACCCCCACGGCTGTTTCCCAGATTGTGGAGCAGATTTTCCGGGTCATCACCATGATCCTGCTGGCGAGCCTCCTGATGCCTTGGGGTCTTGACTACGCCGCAGCAGGCGCCTCCCTGGGTGCCTTGGCAGGTGCGGTGACGGGCTTGATTGTCTTGTTTTCGCCCGTGTACTCGGCTATTGTCTCACGCGTG
>CAJOIN010000277.1 GCA_905234515.1 uncultured Selenomonas sp. | reverse complement strand
GATGCCCGCCCTTGGCATAGACGAGGCAGAAGCACGTGAGCTGGTCAGGGAATCCTTTGTGAATCTGGCCCGCAATGTGCTGGAAATCCTCTATATGCCCGCTCTGAAAAACAAGGAGAATTTCTCCCGTTTTGTGGAAATTGATCATTTGGAGCGCATGCAGGAAGCTATCGGTGAGGGCCATGGAGTGGTAGTGCTTACTGGCCATATCGGTACCTGGGAGTGGCTGTCTGCGGCTTTTACCATGAATGGCCTGCCTGTGACGGCCATAGCCAAGCCCCAGCCCAATATCCAGTATACCAATGCCCTTGATGATCTCAGAAAGACCATCAATGTGCAGATTTTCTCCCGGGGCACCAGTGAGCTCATGGCTGCTGCTCGTGCCCTGAAGGCTGGGAAGATTTTAGGCTTTCTGGCAGACCAGGATGGCGGCCCTGGCGGGGCGTTGATAGATTTCCTGGGTAAGCCTGCCGCTACCCCCATGGGACCGGCGGTCTTTGCCAGGAAGTTCCACTCCCCAGTGATTCCTGCCTTTATCTTGAGGCAGCCTGATGGCAAGCATAAGGTGGTCATCGGTGAAGTAATGCGCTATAAGGATACTGGCAATCCTGATGAGGATCTGTTTGAGTTCACAGTGCGTATGACAAAGATTGTGGAGCAAGTCATTCGCGAGCACCCAACCCAGTGGCTTTGGTTCCAAAAGCGTTGGAATACTACACCGGATATGATGAAAACAGGGAAGCACCATACCGCAGTTGCTAAGGAGGAGAGGCAATGACAAACAAGGCCAAATTTTTGGCAGCTGCATTTGGTGTTCTGGCTGTTGGGGTGATTATATGGTCTGTCTACAGTGTGCCTGAGGCTCCTGTTGTTCAGGAGAATACGGAAAAAAAGGTTATGACCTACGATGGCAATACCATCAGTGAGGAAAAGAATGGCCGCAAGTTATGGGAAATAACCTCTGAGCATATGGAGGTGGATGTGAAAACACAAGACATAACCATGAGCGGCATCACAGGCCACTTCTACGCAGAAGATGGCAGTGTGGCAGAACTTAAAGCAGATAATGGCGTTTACGCCGGCAATAGCAAGGATGTTAAGCTCACAGGCAAAATCAAAGTTACCAACAGCGATGGGGCAGTGTTGACCTGTGAGGAGATGCAGTGGCTGAACGAGAAAGAAATCCTGGCGGCCATTGGCAAGGTACGTGCTGCCCGGGAGGATGTGTTCCTTACAGCAGACCGGGTGGAGAGTTCCGATGGCTTCAACAAGGTAAAGGCCAAAGGCCACGCTCATATCGAAAAGAATGAAGAGAAGGCAAAGGAAATGGCCAAGGACATGCTGGCTGAGCAGACAGGAGGCAAAGCTGATGAATAAGATGAGAATTTTGAGCCTGGGACTGGCGCTTAGTGTGGCATTTGGTTCCCTTTCTGTGGCAGCGGCGCCCGCTAAGGACGGCAAGGAGAAGGTTCCTGCCTCACTGGATGCAGATGAGGTGGAATATGACATGAGGACCGGTCAGATCACCGCCACGGAAAATGTGTTGATGAAGCGTGGTGACGCCAAGGTAACAGGTCATAAGGCCACCTACAACCTGAATACCATGGATGGCTCGGTTATCGGAGATGTTATTGCCGTGCGTGGTGATATGCGGGTGACCTGCGACCAGCTTATTTCCGATGCTGCAGAGCATATGCAGGCCATTGGTAAGGTCCATGGCACCCAGCTGGACCGCGAGTTTACTGGTGAGAAAGTAGATTATTACCCTAATCAGAATGATTACATCCGCATTGAGAATGGCGGCACAGCCAAGAGTAAGGACGGCATCTTCCGGGCGGACTTCCTGGAAGGCTGGATGAAGGATGAGCATTACGTAGGCATTGGCAATGCCTACGTGAACAGCCCCACCAAGGATTTGGAAGCTGGTGGCGACCGGGTGGACTACTATGGCAAGGAAGAGGGCAAGGCCATTATGACTGGCCATGCCTGGGCTATTCAGGATAACAACACCTTGCATGGCAATAAGCTGACCCTTTATATGGCCAAGGATGGCTCGGCAAAGGTTCAGAAGTAACAAGTGGAGTGGAGGACTTAGCTTTGCATATCGAGGCCAGGAACCTGGTGAAGAGGTTCAAGGAGCGTACTGTTGTTGACCGGGTTTCCCTGAGAGTGGAAAAAGGGGAAATCGTGGGCCTTTTGGGCCCCAACGGTGCCGGCAAGACCACCAGCTTCTACATGATTGTAGGTCTTGAGAGGCCGGACTCTGGTGGTGTGTTCCTTTCAGATGTCAATATTGCGGATATGCCCATGTACCGCCGCGCCCGGTTGGGAATTTCCTATCTTCCTCAGGAAGCATCTATTTTCCGCAAGCTGACGGTAGAAGAAAACATCATGGCTATATTGGAAACTACAGAACTTTCCAAGGCGGAGCAGCGTCATAAATTCGAGTCCCTGCTGGAGGAGTTCCACATTGGTCATGTGCGGGAGCTGAAGGGTACGGAGCTCTCAGGTGGTGAACGCCGCCGGGTGGAGATTG
>CAJOIN010000276.1 GCA_905234515.1 uncultured Selenomonas sp. | reverse complement strand
AGCCCATACCGTGCCGTCAGCGTCCATTTGCATGGGCACATGAGCCGCCAGCAAGCTGAAGAATATTGCCACATCTGCAGGATTCAAGCTCCAGAGTCCTGCCTGTCCTGATAAGAAAAAATCTGCCATGAAAAAACCTCCCAAAGGTATCCCAAATCATCAAAACTCTTATCCTTGCCCTTCCTGTCCCTCCTTCTTGCCCAAGCCTTTGAAGCTCATGCTGGGAGCCATCACCGCCCCCGGCCTCACGCAGCTCAGGAGAAAATATTTGCTGGGGCGGCTGCCTCCTTGGGCCTCTACAAGCAGGAATTTTGCCTCCACCAGCTCCCGCCGGGCCTCCTTGAAAGCCCAGGGCTTCAGCCCCAGCGCCCCCTCCAGCTCCGCATTGCGGATAATGAGGGGCATGGCCCACCAGGCGGCGTTGGCCCGGTACATGAGATAATTCCACAAGGCCTGGGCGCTGGCCGACACCGGGGTGGTGCTCTGCAGGCCATAGAATCCCCGTATCTCGCTCATCCAGCCGCCAACCGTGTCCATCACCGCACCCCCATGGCTTCGGGCCGCCCGGCAAAATCAGCCAGCCACGCTATGGCCCGCTCCCGATGGATAAGGATTTTCCAACCTGACCGTATCATGGGGAATCCCTCGATATGGGTGAGCTGGCGCACCTGCCTGTCAGACATACCCGAAATCTGGCAGAACTCCTGAACCGTCACCATGATCTTCTTATCCCTTGCAAAACTAGCCACTTCCACATCGCTGCCTTTCCTAGAGATTTTCGCAGAAAGCAAGGCCATGCCGCAGCAAATCTGTATTGTATACTTATTCTGCCTTAAAAGTTTACTGTACTTACTACGGATTTAGGCAATATTTTCTTGCGAATACACGCACATTATAGACCTCTCTGTCAGAATTGTAAAGGCTTTTTAATAAAATTTTGATGGCATTATCAGTACTATATACAGTAATCTTGTACCATGAACGGATTTTTAAGGGAATAAATTTTTATTCTATGGTATAACTTTTCAAACTGTGCTATAATTTTCCATGAGGAGGATTAACATGATTACAACAGACGACGAAAAGGAACAAAAAATAGCCTTTTCAAAAAGACTAAGGAAACTAAGGAGAATCAACGACCTTTCCCAGCAGCAGGCCGCAGACGCCCTGGGGGTGCCCCTGGCCCGCTACGGCAACTGGGAGCAGGAGAGGGGAGTGCCCTCCATCGCCATTCTGCCCCGCATCGCAGCCTTGTTCAACATCACCATCGACGAACTCATGGGCATCAGCCCCAAAGAAGTGGAAGACAGCCTCATCACCCGCCTGGGCAACCTAAACAGCGAGCAGAGGGAGGCTTTCAGCAACCTCTTGAAGACCATGTTCCCGGAAAACCACAAATAACCTTACCGTTACTAAAGAAAGTCTTTAATTGCGTCTAAGGTACGTCTTAGGGGAGAGTCCGGCCCTTGCAGGGCAAGGCTTCCCGCCACCCTTGCGGTTGGAAAAAGGGGGGCATTTTCCCACCGCAGGAGCACCGAAGAAAACACCGCCAAAGACACCGAATCTAAGAGTTATCCACAGATTGACAGGTTTATCCACATTTTATCCACAAGGAATGCACAGATTTTTCCACAAGTGAAATGCAAATAACTTCTATTAGAACAAGCAAATAATGCTCTGCCAAAAAGCAGGGCAAAAGAAAAGTTTCCCAAAATTTACACACTTCCACTATGCCTTTCCTGACACTTGCGATTGGAGTGACAGGAATGACAACCACTAAAAACACTAGAAACAAAAAGAGCCGTCCTGATCAGGAAGGCAGCATCTTCTACAACGAGAAGCGCCAGAAGTGGGTGGCCCAGTACACAGTGGGCTACAATCCCAAGACCGGACGCCGCATCTACCGCTGTAAGATGGCAGACACCCGCAGGGAGGCCGCCAGGAAACTTGAGGAGCTACGGCACACCTTTGCTTCGGTGAGGAGCGTTGACGCAGAGCAGATGACCACGGAGCAATGGGTAAAGGAGTGGTTCCGCACCTACTGCGCCCCAAAAGTACGGGCCAACAGCCAGGCAAGCTATACCTACCTGCTCCGCACCGTTCTGCGGGATATAGGCCATATCCCCCTGATAAAGCTCAAGGCATACGACCTGCAGAATATGCTTTTCACCACCTTCAGGACACACTACAAGAGTGCCCTCACCGCCCGCATCATGCTCAGGAGGATTTTGGGCAAGGCCGTCAGCCTGAAGCTCATTGCCGAAAACCCGGCCCTTGACCTGGAGCTGCCCCAAAAGCCTCCCAAAAGGGAATTCGTCAAGCCCAGCCGGGAGGACTGGCAGAAACTCTTTGAGGAAAAGACTCGCTACCGGGGCTGGAAGATGATAATGCTCACAGAATTCGTCACCGGCGCCCGCATCAGTGAAGTCCTGGCCCTCAGATGGCAGGACATCAGCGTCCTCACCGGCTCGGGCAAGGACGAGAAGTGGCAGAGGCTGGACGGCGGAGCCATCAGCGCCGAAAAAGTCACAGGCGGGGCCCTGCACATCGGCCAC